>NZ_JBICMS010000091.1:0-155538 GCF_043106615.1 Pseudomonas sp. CJQ_9
GTGCTGGCCGCCGATGTCGATGGCTGGCAGGGCCTTGCGGTCCAGCTTGCCGTTGGCATTGTGCGGCAGGCTGTCGAACCAGCCCCAGTGCAACGGCACCATGTACTCCGGCAACTCGGCGCGCAGGCGTTGCTTGATCCGCTCCAGCAATTCAGCGTCCCCGGCAATGCCCTGGTGCGCAACCAGGTAACCGACCAAGTGCTTGCCATTGGCACCCTCCTGCACCCCCACGGCAGCATCGCGGATTTGTGCCTGTTCGTGCAGGCGCGCCTCGATCTCGCCCAACTCGATGCGATAACCGCGAATCTTCACTTGGTGGTCGATGCGCCCAACGTACTCCAGCACACCGTCCGGGCGCTGCCGCGCCAGGTCGCCAGTACGGTACAGGCGCTCGCCCGGCGCACCGTACGGGTGCGGGATGAACGCCAGCGCCGTGCGCACCGGGTCGCCAACGTAGCCACGGCCAACGCCGGTGCCAGCCACGCACAGTTCACCCACCGCGCCCAGCGGCACCAGGGCCTGATCGTCCCCGCACAGGTACAGGCGGTTGTTGTCGGTCGGCGTGCCGATCGGCAAATAGGCGCCTTGAGTCGAGGCAGCATCGACCCGGAAGAACGCCACGTCATCCGAGCACTCGGCCGGGCCATAGGCGTTCACCAGCCCCACCTGCGGGTAGCGCTGCAGCCACTGCGCGGCCAGCTCCGGTGGCATGGCCTCGCCGGTTGGCAGCATCCAGCGCAAGCTATCGAGCGCCTGATGGTCGTTGGCCAGCATGCCCTGGATCAGCGATGGCACGCTTTCCAGCACGGTGATGCCACTGGCCTGCACATGCGCCAGCAGGCCCTGCGGATCATGGGCGATGGCGTTCGGCACGATCTGCACGGTAGCCCCGAACAACGGCGCAGCCAAGAACTGCCACACGGAAATGTCGAAACTCTGCGACGCCGTCTGGGCTATCACATCCTGCTCGCTGAGGCCCAGGTAAGGCACCTTGCTCAGCTGGTTGTTGAGCATGCCGCGCTGCTCGACCATCACGCCTTTGGGCAGGCCGGTGGAACCTGAGGTGTAGATCACGTAGGCCAGGTTGTCTGGCCCGCTGTGAATCCCAGGGTTGTGGCTGGCGACCTGGCTGGCCTGGATTTCCTCCCACACCAGCAGTTGCGGGCGCGCCTGTGTGTGCAGCGCACTCAACAGTTGCCGCCCTTGCTCGGCACAGGCGGCACTGCACACCAGCACCGGCGTGCGGCTGAGCTCGATGATGCTTTGCAGGCGCGCCGCCGGCAGGCCAGGGTCCAGCGGCAGGTAGCCGGCGCCGGCCTTGAAGCTGCCAACGATCATGCCCAGCAGCGGCAAGCCGCGCTCGGCCAGCAGCGCCACCGGCTGGTCGACCTTCACGCCGGCCAGGATCAGTGCGTGGCCCAGGCGGTTGGCGGCCAGGTTCAGACCGGCATAGTCGTAGGCGCCTTCCAGGCAGCGGGCAACGACACGCTGCGGGTGCGCGGCCACTTGCGCTTCGAACTGGGCAACGTAGCTTTGCTCCAGCGGATAAGCCCGCCCGGTGCTGTTGCAGTCTTCCAGCAGGAAGCGCTGCTCTTCGCCGCCCAGCAACGGCAGTTCGCTCACCTCCCCGGCAAAGCCCTCTACCAGCGCCAGCAACAGCCGCTTGAACTCGGCCAGCAGGCGCTCGACGGTCGGGTAGTCGAAGTAGCGCTGGTCGAAAGACAGGTGCAGGCCCAGGTCATCGCCGGGGTAGCACACCGCCGTGAGCGGGAAGTTGGTGTGGGTACGGCCCGAGTCGGAGCTGGCGTTCAGGTGCTGCGCATGGTCGAGCACCGCGGTTTCCACCGGGGCGTTCTCGAACACGAACAAGCTGTCGAACAGCGGCTGGCCCTTGGGCAGTTGGCTGCACTCCTGGATCGCCACCAAGGGCAGGTACTCGTACTCGCGCAGCTCCATGTTGCTTTGCAGCAGGCTGTGCAACCACTGGCGCACGCTGCAACGCTCCCCGGCCAGCGGCAGGCGCACGCGCAACGCGACGCTGTTGATGAACAGGCCCACGGTGCGCTGCATCTGCGGCATGCTGACCGGGCGGCCGGCCACGGTCACGCCAAAGGCCACGTCACGCTCGCCACTGTAACGCGCCAGCAGCAGGGCCCAGGCCGCCTGGGCAAAGGTGTTGACGGTCAGCTGGTGCGCCTGCGCCAGTTCGCGCAGGCGCACGCCCTCGCTCACCTGCAAGCGGGTATGGCAGTCGCCCACGACCATGCCGCTGCCGGCATGGTCATGGCGCAATGGGCGGTCACTGGGCAGCGCCGTGGCGCGCTCGAACCCGGCCAGGTTGGCCTGCCACCAGGCCCGCGCATCGTCCAGCCCCTGGCGTTGCAGCCAGCCAATGTAGTCGCGGTAGCGCGGCGGCACCGGCAACTGCGCCTGGCGGCCCTCGCCAAGCGCCTGATAAACCTCGAAGAAGTCGTTCATCAACAGCGAGCGGCACCAGGCATCGATCAGGATGTGGTGGTTGCTCATCATGAACCAGTAGCGCTCGTCTGCCACGCGCACCAGGCGCAGGTGGAACGGTGCCTCGCTGAGCAAGGCGAAGCCCGCTTCGCGCTCCTGCTTGTGCAAGGCTTGCAGGCGTTGCTCCTGCGCAGCCTCGGCAATCCCGCGCCAGTCCTGGTAGTCGACGGCCAGGTCGCCCGGTTTGTGAATGATCTGCAACATCGCCTCACCGCTGTTCCAGCTGAACGAGGCGCGCAGTGCTTCGTGGCGCGCCACCACGACCTGCCAGGCCTGGGCGAAGCGATCGGGGTCCAGCGCACTGTTGATGCGGTAGCGGTCCTGCATGTAGTACAGGCCGGTGCCCGGCTCCAGCAGGGTATGCAGCAGCATGCCCTCCTGCATCGGGCTCAGCGGGTACACGTCCTCGATCTGCGCTGCCGGCACCGGCAGGGCGTCGATCTGCGCTTGCGTCAGGTGCGCCAGCGGGAAATCCGAAGGGGTGAAACTGCCATTGCCCTCGGCCAGGCAATGCTCCACCAATGCCAGCAGTTCCAGGCGGTAGGCTTCGGCCAGCGCGGCAATGGTCTGCCTGTCGTAGCGTTCGGCGCTGAAGGTCCAGCGCAGCTGCAGGGCGCCGCCATACACCTGGCCATCGACACTCAGCCAGTTGGGCAGCGGCGCGTCGGGGTCGTGGGCCAGGCCGGCCGGGGCATCCAGCGGCTGGAACAGCGCCGCGCTGTCGAACTGCTGGTCGAACTGGCCCAGGTAATTGAAGGTAATGCGTGCCTGCGGCAACGCCGCCATCTGCTCGCGCCCGGCGTCGTCTGCCAGGTAGCGCAGCACGCCGTAACCCAGGCCTTTGTGCGGCACCTGGCGCAGCTGCTCCTTGATGCGTTTGATCGAGCCTGCCCGCGCGGCGTCATCCTCACCGGGCACCGGGCGCAGGCTCAACGGGTAGGCATTGGTGAACCAGCCCACGCTGCGGGTCAGGTCCATATCGTCGAACAGCCCATCGCGGCCATGGCCTTCCAGCTGCACCAGCACGCTGTCGTCCACACTCCAGCGGCACATGGCCCGCGCCAGCGCGGTCAGCAGCAGGTCGTTGACCTGCGTGTGGTAAGCAGCCGGGGCCTGTTGCAGCAACTGCCGGGTCTGCTCGGCGTTCAGGCCGGTCGTCAGGGTCAGCGCGTGGCGGTGCAGGTTACCGCCCTGGGGGTGATCGCATGGCAGCTCACGGCGGGCATCCCCCAGTTGGCTTTGCCACCAGCCCAGCTCGTCACGCAACGAATCGCTGCCGGCATAGCTGGCCAGGCGCGCGGCCCAGTCGCCCATGGCATGGGTCTTGGCGGGCAGTGGCTGGCCACGGTACAGCGCCTGCAAGTCTTCCAGCAGCACACGCCAGGACACACCATCGACCAGCAGGTGGTGAATCGCCAGCAGCAGGCGCTGGTGGCCCTGGCCGTCCGTCACCAGCAGGCCGCGCAGCAGCGGGCCCTGCTGCAGGTCGAGGCTGCGCTGCACATCGCTGTACAGCGCCTGGCAATCGGCAAAATCGGCGACGGTGACAGCCCACAACAGCTGATCCTCAGCCGGCTGGGTGTAGGCAGCCTGCCAACGGCCCGCGGCGGCACTGAAACGCAGGCGCAGGCTGTCGTGGTGCTGCACCAGCGCGGCCAGCGCCTGCTCCAGCGTGGCTTTATCCAGCGGCTGGCGCAGGGCCAGCAGCAGCGCCTGGTTCCAATGCTGTGGCTGCGGCACCTCGCTGTCGAAGAACCAGTGCTGGATCGGCGTCAGGCCAACCTGGCCCTCGCGCAGCCCCTGGTCGATGCTGCTGTGCGCTTCGCTCTGCCTTACCACAGCGGCCAGCGCCTGGATGGTCTGGTGCTGGAACAGGTCGCGTGGCGTGAACTGCAGCCCGGCCTGCCGCGCCCGGCTGACCACCTGGATCGACAGGATCGAATCGCCGCCCAGTTCGAAGAAGTTGTCCTGCACCCCCACCTGGGCGACGTTGAGCACCTCGCCCCAGATCTGCGCCAGCCGAGCTTGCACGTCATCGCCAGGGGCCTGGTAGTGCTGGCGGGCTTGCTCAAGGTCCGGCAGCGGCAGGGCGCGGCGGTCGAGCTTGCCGTTGCCCATCAGCGGCAGGCTGTCGAGCAGCACCAGGTGCGCAGGCACCATGTAGTCTGGCAAGTGCTGGCGGGCCTCGGCCTTCACGGCTTCGCGCAGGCGGTGCTGCACCTCGTTGTCGGCTGCGGCCTGCTGGCACACCAGGTAGCCCACCAGCTGCTTGCCGCCTGGCAGGTCGAGGGCCAGTACCACTGCCTCGTCGACATCGGCGTGTGCCTGCAGACGGCTTTCGATCTCGCCCAGTTCGATGCGGAAACCGCGAATTTTCACTTGCTGGTCGGCGCGGCCAACATACTCGACCAGGCCATCGGCGCCCAGGCGTACCAGGTCACCGGTGCGGTACAGGCGCCCACCTGCGCTGCCGAACGGGTCAGCAACGAAGCGCTCGGCGCTCAGCCCCGGGCGATCGTGGTAGCCCTGGGCCAGGCCGGCGCCGCCGACATACAGCTCACCGATACCCCCTTGCGGCAACAGCGCCAGGTCTTCGTCGAGGATGTAGGCCGTGCGGCTGCCGATGACCTGGCCGATCGGCACACTGCCCAGCGCTGCAGGCAGCACCTCTGGCGCCAGGCAGGCCAGCGGCATGACCACGGTCTCGGTCGGCCCATAGGCATTGAAGAACTGCTGGGGCGCGAATGCCTGGCGAATACGCTGCAGGTGCTCACCGGTCAGCGCCTCGCCACCGGTGATCACCATGCGAACCGGCAGTTGCTCGCCCTGGCCGCCCAGGTATTGCGCCAGTTGGCTCCCGTAGCTTGGGGTAAAGCCAAGGATGTTCACCTGCTGCTCACGCACCAATTGGCATATTTCCTCCGCACCCCACTGCCCCTGGGCACGCAACACCACCCGCGCACCGCACAACAGTGGCACCCACAGGCGCTCGCTGGCGGCGTCGAAGTTGATCGAATAGAAATGCAGCTCGCAATCGTCGCTGCGCATGCCGAACGCGGCGCTCACGGCCTGGCAGTGCATGGCGAATTCGCCATGGCTGACGACCACGCCCTTGGGTTTGCCGGTGGAGCCGGAGGTGTAGATCAGGTAAGCCTGGTGCTGCGGCAGGCTGAGGTTGGCCAGCGGCGCAGCGCTGTAGGCCGCCAGGCTGGCTGCGTCGTCTTCCAGGCTCCAGCGTGCCACGCCCTCGGGCAATTCGCCCAGGCTTTGCAGCAGCTCGCGCTGGCTCAGCAGCAGGCCGATACGGCTGTCCTCGATCATGTAGCGCAGGCGGTCGAGTGGGTATTCAGGGTCCAGTGGCACGTAGGCGCCGCCAGCCTTGAGGATGGCCAGCAGGCCAACCACCATTTCCAGCGAACGCTGCAGCGCCAGGCCTACCCGCACCTGCGGCCCGACACCCCGTTCGCGCAGGGCCCGGGCCAGGCGGTTGGCGCGCTGCTCGAGCTCGGCATAGCTCAGGTGCTGGCCGGCGAAGGTCAACGCCCCGGCCTGCGGCGTACGTGCGGCCTGGGCCGCGAACAACCCGTGCAGGGTCTGCCCGAGGCCCAAGTGCGGGTCGCCCTGCAACTGGCCCAGCAGTTGCTGCTGCTCGCTGCTGCTCAGCATCGGCAGCTCGCACAGGCGCTGTTGCGGGTTGTCGAGCAGACCGACCAGCAGCTGTTGCCAGTGTTCGGCCATGCGCGCGATACGCGGCTCATCGAACAGGTCACGGCTGTAGGTCAGGCAGCAGCCCAGGCGGCCATCCAGGTCGGTCACTTCCAGGTACAGGTCGAACTTGGTGGCGCTGGCGTCGTTGACCAGGTAATCCACCTGCATGCCGGCCAGGCTGCGGCTTTGCTGGAAGGCCCAGCGCTGCACGTTGCACATCACCTGGAACAACGGGTTGTAGGCACTGCTGCGTGGCGGTTGCAGGGCCTCGACCAGTTGATCGAACGGCAGGTCCTGGTGCGACTGGCCTTCGATGGCAGCCTGACGCACCTGCTCCAGCAAGGCGCTGGCGCTCATCTGCCCATCCAGTTCGCAGCGCAGCACCTGGGTATTGAGGAAGGCGCCGATCAGCCCTTCGCTTTCCGGGCGGATGCGGTTGGCCACCGGCGCACCGATGCGCAGGTCGCGCTGGCCACTGTAGCGGTGCAGCAAGGCAGCCAGGGTGGCTGTCATGGTCATGAACAGGGTCAGGCCACGCTGGCTGTTGAAGGCATGCACGCGCTCGACCAGGGCCGGGTCGAGCTCGAAGCGGTACAACCCGCCCCGGTGGCTTTGCACCGCCGGGCGTGGGCGGTCGGCGGGTAACGCCAGCACCGGGTGCTCGGTGCCCAGGCGCGTTTGCCAGTAGGCCAGTTGGCGAGCGCCCTCGCCGCTTTCCAGCCATTGCCGTTGCCACACGCTGTAGTCAAGGTACTGCACCGGCAGTGGCGCCAAGGGCGACTCGCGGTCGTCGACAAAGGCCTCGTACAGTTCACCCAGCTCGCGGGCGAAGATGTCCATGGCCCAGCCTTCGGTCACGATATGGTGCAGGGTCAGCACGAAGAAGTGCTCGCGCTCTGCGGCCTTGACCAGGCAGGCGCGCAGCAGCGGGCCGCGTTCAAGGTCGAACGGCTGGTGCGTCTGGTCATCGGCCAGCTGTTGCAGGCGTTGCTCACGGGCAGCGCCGGGCAAGGCGCTGAAGTCCTGCCAGTGCAGGTGCAGGCCGCTGTCTTCGGCCACGCACTGGTAGGGCACCCCGTCGATGCTGGGGAACGTTGTACGCAGGGCTTCGTGACGCACGATCAGCGCATGCAGCGCCCGCTCGAACGCCTCAACGTGCAAGGTGCCGCGCAAGCGTGCCATGCCGCCCACGTTATAGGCCGGGCTGTCGGGCTGCATTTGCCAGAGGAACCACATGCGCTGTTGCGAATAAGACAGCGGCACCGCCTGGCGGCGGTCTACGCGGGCGATCTGCCCTTGCAGGTTGCGCTGGCCATTGCCCTGGATGCGGGCAACCTCGGCACAGAATGCGCCCAGCTCGCTGGCCTCGAACAGGGCCTTGAGCGGCAGCTCCACGTCGCACGCCTGGCGCGTGCGGGAAACGATCTGTGTGGCCAGCAGCGAGTGGCCGCCCAGGGCGAAGAAATCATCGCGCAGGCCCACACGGGGCAGGTTCAGTACATCGCGCCAGATGGCAGCGACCTGCTGTTGCAGTGCTGTTTGCGGCTCGACGTGCTCACGCTGCTGCCACACCGGGGCCGGCAGCGCCTTGCGGTCGACCTTGCCGCTGGGGCCCAGGGGCATTTGCGCAAGGGCAATCAGCTGCGCCGGCACCATGTACGCCGGCAGGTGCTCGGCCAGTACCGTCAACAAGGCTTCGGCCTGGGCGCTGCCGGTGTAGTAGCCGACCAGTTGCGCGCCGACCGCATCGTTGTGAATCAGTACCAGCGCCTGCTCGACACCCGCTTGCGCCAACAGGCAGGCCTGGACTTCTTCAGGTTCAACGCGCAACCCCCGTACTTTCACCTGCTGATCCAGGCGCCCGAGGTATTCCAGCGCGTGCAACTGAACCTGCCAACGGGCGCGGTCACCACTGCGGTACAGGCGCTGGCCGTTGCCATCGGCCTGGGGTACGAAACGCTCGGCGGTAAGCCCTGGGCGCCCCAGGTACCCACGGGCCAGGCCCGCACCGCCCAGGTACAACTCGCCCGGCACGCCGGGTGCGGTGAGCTCGAGTTCGTCATCCAGTACCCGGCACAGCACGTTGGCCAGCGGCCGGCCGATGGGTGAACGCTCGCCGTCCGTGGCCTGGCAATGCCAGTGAGTGACGTTGATGGCGGTTTCGGTCGGACCGTAGCGGTTGTGCAGCTGCACGTGCGGCAGCAGTTGCAGCACCCGGTCGCGCAGCGCCGCCGACAAGGCCTCGCCCCCGGAAAACACCCGGCGCAGGCTGGCGCAGCCCGCGGCCTGTGGTTCCTGGACAAACACCTGCAGCAGTGGCGGCACAAAATGCAGGGTGGTCACGCCATGCGCCTGGACCAGGGCCGCAATGCGCTGCGGGTCGCGATGCTCGCCAGGGCCGGCGAGCACCAGCTTGCAGCCGGTGATCAACGGCCAGAAGCACTCCCACACCGACACGTCGAAACTGATCGGTGCTTTCTGCAGCAGCACATCCTCGTCGCCCAACCCATAGGTGGCCTGCATCCAGTGCAAGCGCTCGGCCAGCGCCGCGTGAGTATTGCCCACGCCTTTGGGCTGGCCGGTGGAGCCGGATGTGTAGATCACGTAGGCCAGGTTGTCACCTTGCAGGTGCAAGCCAGGGGCATGGTTGGGCCAGTTGTCCAGGTGCAGCTGGTCGAGGGCGATGGTGCTGACGCCATCGACCTGTGGCAGCTTGCCCACCAGGCTGCTATGGCTGAGCAACAGGCCGGTACCACAATCGGCCAACATGTACGCCAGGCGCTCGGCGGGGTAATCCACGTCGAGCGGCACGTAGGCGCCGCCGGCCTTGAGAATGGCCAGCAAGCCGACCAGCAGTTGCGGCGAGCGCTCGAGGGCGATGGCGACGCAGGTGTCAGGACCGACACCTTTGTCGCGCAGGTAGTGGGCCAGGCGGTTGGCCTGCTGGTGCAGTTCGGCGTAGCCCAGGCTGCCGCCCGCCCATACCAGGGCAGTACGTTGCGGCGTCAGGCGGGCCTGCTCGTTGAGTTGCTCGACCAGCAGTTGCTGCGGCGCGGCGGCTTCGGCCTGGCCCCAGCCCGACAACTGGCGCCGGCCCGCCTCGTCGAGCAGTTGCACCTCGGCCAGGGCCAGGTCGGGCGCGGCGCACACTTGCTCCAGCAGTGCCAGCAGTTGCCCGGCCAGGCGCTGGATGGTGCTGGCCTCGAACAGTTCGTCGGCATAGTCGAACGCCAGGCTCAGCCGGCCCTGGTGGTCCTCCTCACTGTGCAGCTGCAGGTCGAACTTGGCTTCGCGGCTGTGCCACGGCAACTCTTCGGCCAGCAGGCCTGGCAGGCGGCGCAGTGCCGACAGGTCGCGTTGCTGGTGGTTGAACATGACCTGGAACAGGCCCTGCTCGCGGGCTTGCGGCAGGGCCTCGAGCAACTGCTCGAACGGCAGGTCCTGGTGGGCCTGGGCCTGGAGCGTGGCCTGGCGCACCTGCGCCAGCAGCTGGCTGAACGGCATGCGGCCATCGAGTTGCGCGCGCAGCACCTGGGTGTTGATGAAGAAGCCGACCATGCCCTGGGTTTCCAGGCGCGGGCGGTTGGCATTCGGCACGCCGACGCGGATCTCGGCCTGGCCGCTGTAGCGCTGCAACAGTGCCTGCCAGCCGGCCAACAGGACCATGAACAGGCTGGCCTGCTGCGCCTGCGCCAGGTCCTTGAGGGCTTGGCTGAGCGTGGCGGGGACCTTCACGCTGAAACGCGCAGCACTGAATGTGCGCTGGTTGGCCCGGGGTTGGTCGGTGCACAGGTCAAGCACGGGCAGTTCATCACCGAGCTGGGCCTTCCAGTACTGCAGTTGGCGTTCGGCTTCGCCGTCGGCCAGCCACTGCCGCTGCCAGTTGCCGTAGTCCGCGTAGCCCAGGGGCAGCGGCGCCAACGCTGCCTCCAGGCCCTGGCAGTGAGCGGCATACAATTTGGCGAATTCATCGAGCAGGATGTTCAGCGACCAGCCGTCGGCCACGATGTGATGCAGGGTCACCCACAGCTGATGGTCTTCATCGTCGAGCCGGGCCAGGGTCACACGCAGCAACGGACCTTGCGTCAGGTCGAACGGCTGGCAGGCCTCGGCCTCACGCTGGGCGGCGACCTGCTCGGGGGTCTGGCCTGCGAGGTCCAGGCGGGCCAGGCTGAACGGCTGCTGCGGCAGAATACGCTGCAGCGCCTGGCCGTTTTCTTCAGCGAACACGGTACGCAGCGACTCGTGGCGCGCCACCAGTGCCTGGAATGCGGCCTGCAGGGCGCTAGCGTCCAGTTCGCCACGCAGGTGCAGGCCGGCGGGAATATTGTAGGCCGCCGATTGGGGTTGCAGTTGCCACAACAGCCACAGGCGGTTCTGCGCCAGCGACTGGGGCAGCGCCTGGGCGCGTGCCAGGGGCGCGATAGCTGCGGGCTGGGCAGCGCCTGCACCGATGAGCGCAGCCACCGCGTTGCTGTAGTCAGCCAACACCGGCGCCTCGAACAAGGTGCGCAGGCCCAGGTCGATGCCCAGTTCGTCGGCCAGCCGCGCCGTGGCCTGGGTGGCGGCGATGGAGTTGCCGCCCAACAACAGGAAATGGTCATCTGCCGCTACTGCCTGCACCTTGAGGGTGTCGCGCCACACCGCCGCGATGCGCGCCTGCAAGGCATCGCCTGATGCCTGGGTGGCAGCAGCGGCGCTCGGCTCAGGGAATTGGGCATAGCAGTCCAGGCTGCCATCGGCCATGCGCACGCGGCAGGCCGAACGCTGCAGCTTGCCGCTGGAGGTTTTCGGCAGCGCGCCTGGGTTGAGCAGCAGCACCGCCGCCGGCGCCTGGCGGCAGGCATCGGCGGTGACCTGGCGCAGGGTGTTGATCAGCGCCTGGGGTTGGGTGGCCTTTTGCACGCTGCGGCTGATCTCCACCGCCACGCCGATGCCCTCCTCGCCCTGATGCTCGACGGCGAACACCGCCACCCGGCCTTTGCGCAGTGCCTGCACTTCACGCTCGAGGGTTTTTTCCAGGTCTTGCGGGTACAGGTTCTGCCCACGCACGATCAGCATGTCTTTCAGGCGCCCGGTAACGAACACCTCGCCTTCACGCATGAAACCCAGGTCACCGGTTCGCAGCCAGGTCTGCCCGTCCATTTCGACGAAGGTGCGCGCGCTGGCTTCTGGGTTACGCCAGTAGCCCGAGGCGATACTCGGCCCGCCGGCCCAGATTTCCCCCACCTGGTTGTCGCCCAGCCATTGCCGCTGTTGCGGCTCGACGATGCGTACCGCGTGCCCCGGCTGCGGGAAGCCGCAACTCATCAGCACGCTGCCGGTACCGGGTTCGGCGCGGTTGGCGGCCAAGGCGTCGGCATCCAGCGCAAGCGCGGGGATACCCTGGCCACGGCGGCTACCGCTGACGAACAAGGTTGCTTCGGCCAGGCCGTAGCTGGCGAAGAAGCTCTGGGGGTCGAAGCCGCAGGCCTTGAAGGTGTCGGCGAAACTCGCCAGGCTGTCCTGGCGGATCGGCTCGGAGCCCGAATAGGCCACGCGCCAGCGGCTCAGGTCGAGCCCGGCCAGCGAGGCCTCGCTGACCCGCTCGCTGCACAGGCGGTAGGCAAAATCGGGGCCGCCGCTGATGGTGCCGCCGTAGTCGCTGATGGCCTGCAACCAGCGCACTGGCCGGGCGAGGAAGTAGCCTGGCGACATCAGTACGCAAGGCACACCGCTGAAGATCGGCTGCAACAGGCCGCCGATCAGCCCCATGTCGTGATACAGCGGCAACCAGCTGACGATCACGTCGTCGGGGTTGAGGTCGATGCCAAAGCCGCTGCGGATGAGTTGTTCGTTGGCCACCAGGTTGCCATGGCTGACCTGCACGCCTTTGGGCAGTGCGGTGGAGCCGGAGGTGTACTGCAGGAAGGCGATGTCCTGGCTGCTGAGGGCAGGTTCCTGCCAGGTCTCGGCCAGGGCGGGGTCCAGGCCATCCACTGCCAGCAACGCGGGCGCCGCCTCGGCGGCAAGTGCTTCCAGGCCCTGCAGGTTGTCGTGCAGCGCCGCCACGGTCAGCAGCAGGCGCGGCTCGGCGTCGGCGATGATCGACAGCAGGCGTTGCTGGTGGTGCTGGCGGGCAGATTCCGGCGGGTAGGCCGGCACTGCAATCACGCCGGCGTACAGGCAGCCGAAGAACGCCGCTACGTAATCCGGCCCACTGGGAAACAGCAACACCGCGCGGTCACCGACGCTGGCGCGTGCCTGCAGGGCGGCGGCGATGGTGCGCGCGCGCTGGTCGAGCTCCCGATAACTGAGCACAGCCTGCTCGTGCGGGGCGTCGGCGAGAAAGCGCAGGGCAATCCTGTCCGGGGTCTGCGCGGCGCGTTGCGCCAGGGCCTGGACCAGCGAGAGCGGGAGTTCGAAGGCGTCCGTCATGGGGTGTTCCTGCCAGTATCTGTTGGGGCGTGCCGACTGCGCCGCGAACATTGGCGGGCAGCGGTTGGCGGCCGGGGATGTACACAGGGGAACGGATGGGCGGCGGGAGAAATTAGCGGAGGTGGCGGGGTAAGGCGGGTTCAGGGGTATGCCAGCGACACGCATGTCATGGCCTATGCCTCAAAAATCGAAAACTCCTGATACCAATTACATTTCGCATTTGACAATCATTATCATTGTGAATAGCTTGTCGCACGTCGTAGGAAGCGTCCCTGCCCCGGGTGCCTCCTCCCCCTCTGTGACAAGGTGATTTCCATGGCGGAACAACTATCCACAAGTAAGTGCGATTCACCATTACTGCAGGCCTTCGTAGACAACCGCAGCATCCTGGTCAAGATCGCTGCGCGCATTACCGGCTGCCGCTCGCGTGCCGAAGATGTGGTGCAGGACGCCTTCTTCCGGCTCAGCGCCGCCCCGCAGATAACCTCGTCGTTCAAAGCGCAGCTGAGTTACTTGTTCCAGATCGTGCGCAACCTGGCGATCGACCATTACCGCAAGCAGGCGATGGAGCTGAAATACTCCGGCAGCGAAGAGGAAGGCCTGAATGTGGTCATCCAGAACGCCTCGCCCGAAGCTACCCATATCAACCTGGCCGCGCTGGACGATATTGCCGAAGCGCTGAACCAGTTGCCCCAGCGCACCCGCTATGCGTTCGAGATGTACCGCCTGCATGGCGTGCCGCAGAAGGACATCGCCAAGGAGCTGGGCGTGTCGCCGACCTTGGTCAACTTCATGATCCGCGATGCCCTGGTGCATTGCCGCAAGACCGCTAACCGGCAGGGCTGACCAAAGCTGCAAGCTTCAAGCTTCAAGCTTCAAGCTTCAAGCTTCAAGCTTCAAGCAAAAGCCGATCGCGTTCTGCCTTGGCTTTTTCTTTTAACTTGTAGCTTGTAACTTGTAGCTTGCAGCTTGCAGCTTGCCGCTTGCCGCTCTAGCCATCAGGCGAGTCTGCAACGATCGAAGAACCGCTCCCGGCCCAGCATCATCAGCGCCGCGCGCTTGTGCGGGAAGTCGAACTCTTTCTCGCAATGGAAGCACTGGTCGAGCATGTAGCCGATCATCTTGCCGTTGTCGGCACGCGGCTCGGCGACTACCCGCTGGGTACGCGGGTCATCCAGGAACAGGTAATGCACCAGCGCCGATAGCCAGCTGGCGACCTTGTGCGGCCCACGATGGCTCTGCTCCCCGACCAGCATGTGGATGCCGCGGTCGTAGTCATCGGCCGGGTAGAACGGTGCAATGCGGTCTTCCTTGGCCCAGTATGCCTCGAAATAGGCAAAGGGCTGATCGTCGAAACAGCCAATCAACGTCAGGGTATGCGGGTCGGCCTCCAGCTTGGCCAGGTACGCGCGGTGCTGGGCAAGTGTGCCGCTTTCCTGCCAGAACGCCTCCACGCGCGGGTTGTTCTGCCAGCGGTTGAAGCGCTCCAGGTCATGTTCGATGTCCAAGGTGCGCAGCGATACCCAGCTACCCAGCCGCGCATCGAAGCGCCGATAGACCTCGCCACGGGGCTTGGGCGCACGCCGCGGGTGGCGCTTGCCGTTACTGATCTGCATCTGCTGCGGGTAGGGGGCAGCCAGCGCCTCACCCAGCCAGGGTTGCGGCAACTGCCAGAACAGCGCGCGCTCGCACAGGTACTGGCCAGGCACATCGCCCACCAACAGCAGGCCGCTGGTCAATGCCTGCGGCACCACCTCGGGCAGGTGCCAGGCCAGGCGCTGGCGGGCGCTGTCACGGGACAACAGCCAATAGCAGGCAGCCCACAGGGCTTGATAAGGGCGCTCGGGGCACAGTTGCTCAAGGTGTACCTGCAAGGGTGGACCTGCCTGCAGGCGCACCTGCGCCAGCGGGCGGCCCTCCAGGGTCAGGCTCAGCCTGTTGTCCCCCTCTTCGGCGCTGAGGCTGCGCCAACGTGGCGGTGACTGTGGCTGCGAAGCGGCATCGAAGGGCATGGGTAGGTCTCGCGAATGAACAAAGGGCTCACTGTCGAGAACGATGCCACCTGGCGGCAATTTAGTCCTCGGGCGCACTGACGGCGATGCGGTAAGGCTGGAAAATGCGCGCCAGCTCGCCGCTATCACGCAAGCCTCTCAACAGTTCGGCGAACGACTGCTCACCAATGGGTGCGGCGGGCCGCAGCAGTGCGTAGTGGTGGTAAACCTGGTCGATGCGTTGCGAGGCGACCAGTTGCGCACGGCTGGACGGGTTACGTGCCAGGAAGTCACTGAAGTAGGAACGCGTGACCAGGGCGATGTCGGCGCGGCCAGCCTGCACCATCAACAGGTTGCTGTCGTGCGAATAGGTCAACGTCGCGTTGTAGACCTTGCGCAGGTAGCGCGGGTCGGCGTTGAAGCCGGTGAACGCATAGTGGTAGCCATTGAACAGCGCCAGGCGCTTGCCCTTCAGGTCATCGAAGTAATGCGGGTCGCGCCCGTCGACCTGGCGGGCCACGAACACTTCGGCGTCTTCAAGGCCCATGTCCACCTGCTGGTGGGCGATCTGCTGCCAGCCCCACTGCGGGTTTTCGAAAATGGCCATGTCGGTACGGCCTTGCTGGAAATCACTGAAACGCCGCTGGATGGAAGTGGGCACCAGCACGAAGCGGTAGCGCTGCTGGGCACGGTTGAGCGCAGCGACCAACTGCGGCAGCAAACCGATATCGGCCCCCTGCTCGGGACGCACCGTATACGGCGGGAAATGCGCGGCACCGACCTTCACCTCGATGGCATCTGCCGCCCATGCCGGTACGGCCAACCAGTAAACAGCCAGCAACACGAGGGTGGACAAGGCCTTCAGGCCGGGCGCGGGGGTCAAGGCGGACATTCATCACGGTTCATGCCTGGGTCCGCTTAAGCTAGGCGTTTTCCGAGGGCGGCACAACTGCTGCCTCCGGCTTTCGTGCCCCTCGATACGCCATTGGCGGTGACAAAACGGGCGGCAAAATGCCACGAGGTGCCGGATGCGCCGAGTTTGGCTACGCTCTAGCAGGATCTGCAAGGGAGCCTGGTATGGGCCATTGGTTGGTGATCGACCTGGAGGCCACCACCGATGAGGGTGGGTGGCCGGTCACGGAGATGGAAGTCATTGAAATCGGCGCGAGCCTGGTCACCCGCGAAGGGCGTGAGGTCGACCACTTCCAGCGGTTCGTGCGCCCGCGGCGGCGCCCGCAGCTGACCCCGTTCTGTCGCGAGCTGACCCACATCAGCCAGGCTGACGTTGACGCTGCCGCGCCGTTTCGCGAGGTGTGGGCCAGCTTCGAGCACTGGCTCGGGCAGCATCGTCAACAGCTGCAGGCCTGGGTCAGTTGGGGCGACTACGACCGCCAGCAACTGCACCAGGAATGGCACCTGCACGGCGTGGACAGCCTGCTGCGTACGCTGGCGCACATCAACCTCAAGCAACGCTTTGCCAAGGCCCGCCACCTGCAGCGCCCTGCCGGCCTGAACGGCGCCCTGCAACTGGCTGGCATGCACTTTTGCGGGCAGCAGCACCGGGCCCTGGAAGATGCGCGCAACACAGCGCGGCTGCTGCCCTTGAGCCTGCCCGCCGACGGGCCCTGAAAGCAGATGACGAGGCCATTGGGCTTGGGCATACTGGCCAGCCCTTTTTCCTCCCCTTTTTCAGGAGACGCCCATGTTCCAGGTCAACGAGTACTTCAACGGCACCGTCAAGTCGATCGCCTTCACGGGCGAAGAAGGCCCGGCCACTGTCGGCGTGATGGCCCCGGGCGAATACGAGTTCGGCACCGCCAAGCGTGAAATCATGCACGTGGTGTCGGGTGCGTTGATCGTCAAGCTGCCAGGCAGCGACAACTGGGAAACCTTCAAGGCGGGCGACACGTTCAATGTACCGGCTGACAGCAAGTTCCAGCTGCAGGTCAAGGTAGACACCGCTTACCTGTGCGAGTACCGCGACTAAGCGTCAGCCTGCATCGGCCCTATCGCCGGCAAGCCAGCTCCCACAAGATCACCGCCAGCCTCCAGGGCTGCGCAGTACGTGTGGGAGCGGGCAAGCCCGCGAAGCATCCCGCGCTAACCCTTCAGGAATGCCGCAACCTGTTCAGCCGCCGCCTGCAAATGCTGCTCATGGCTGAACCCGGAAGCCTTCAACGGCTTCAGGTCATGGTCCGCCGCCACTAGCCAGCTCACCTCGATCGCCGGCGACAACGCATACCCTGCCACCGCCTCCCGGTTGCCCAGCGCATCGCGCTCGCCCTGCACGATCAACGTCGGTGTTTTCAACTCGGCCAGGTGCTCCACGCGCGGCTTCTCGGGTTTGCCCACCGCGTAGAACGGGTACCCCAGGCACACCAGCGCATCGGCGCCCAGTTCGTCGGCCAGCAGGCTGGCCATGCGCCCACCCATCGACTTGCCACCCACAGCCAGCTTGCCCGCGACCAAAGGTCGCACCTGCCGATACACCTCGCGCCAGCTTTCCAGCAATACCTTCTGCGGGTTCGGCGGCCGCTTGCCACCGCCAACCCGGCGCTCGGCCATGTACGGGAACTCGAAGCGCAGCACCGCTACCCCAAGTGCCGCAAGCCTTTGCGCCATTTCGTCCATGAACCCGCTGTCCATCGGCGCACCGGCACCGTGGGCCAGGATCAGGCAGCCCTTGTAACCCTCCCCGCCCTCGACCCGCGCAAGATCGCAACGCAAGCCTGGGACATTTCCGACCTTCGCCCATTGATCCCCGTCAATACCGGCACTTTGCCCATTAATCATGCTTGCCTCGCTGTAAAGCCTGCCAAATAACCGTGGATGGGAACCCATACATGAACACAACCAGCAGTACCGCCTATAACTACAAGGTGGTCCGCCAATTCGCCATCATGACGGTGGTGTGGGGAATCGTCGGGATGGGGCTCGGCGTTTTCATCGCCGCCCAGCTTGCCTGGCCTGCCCTCAACTTCGACCTCCCCTGGACCAGCTTCGGCCGCCTGCGCCCACTGCACACCAATGCGGTGATCTTCGCCTTCGGCGGCTGCGCGCTGTTCGCCACGTCCTATTATTCGGTGCAACGCACCTGCCAGACCACCCTGTTCGCACCCGGCCTGGCCGCGTTCACCTTCTGGGGCTGGCAGCTGGTGATCCTGCTGGCGGCCATCAGCCTGCCATTGGGCTACACCAGCTCCAAGGAATACGCCGAGCTGGAATGGCCGATCGACATTCTGATCACCATCGTCTGGGTCTGCTACGCCATCGTGTTCTTCGGCACGCTGATCAAGCGCAACACCAAGCACATCTACGTGGGCAACTGGTTCTTCGGCGGGTTCATCCTGACCGTGGCCATGCTGCACATCGTCAACAACCTGGAACTGCCGGTCAGCCTGACCAAGTCGTACTCGGTCTATGCCGGTGCCACCGACGCCATGGTGCAGTGGTGGTATGGCCACAACGCGGTGGGCTTCTTCCTGACCGCGGGCTTCCTGGGGATGATGTACTACTACGTGCCCAAGCAGGCCGAGCGCCCGGTGTATTCCTACCGCCTGTCGATCGTGCACTTCTGGGCGCTGATTACCCTGTACATCTGGGCCGGCCCGCACCACCTGCACTACACCGCCCTGCCTGACTGGGCGCAATCGCTGGGCATGGTGATGTCGCTGATCCTGCTGGCACCGAGCTGGGGTGGCATGATCAACGGCATGATGACCCTGTCGGGGGCCTGGCACAAACTGCGCAGCGACCCGATCCTGCGCTTTTTGGTAGTGTCGCTGGCGTTCTACGGCATGTCCACCTTCGAGGGCCCGATGATGGCCATCAAGACGGTCAACGCCCTTTCCCACTACACCGACTGGACCATCGGCCACGTGCACGCTGGTGCCCTGGGCTGGGTCGCGATGATCTCGATCGGCGCCCTGTACCACACCATCCCGAAAGTGTTTGGCAAGGAACGCATGTACAGCATCGGCCTGATCAACGCGCATTTCTGGCTGGCCACAATCGGCACCGTACTGTACATCGCCTCGATGTGGGTCAACGGCATTGCCCAGGGCCTGATGTGGCGCGCAGTGAACAGCGACGGCACGCTCACCTATTCGTTCGTGGAAACCCTGGTGGCCAGCCACCCCGGCTTCATCGTGCGCTTCGTCGGCGGTGCGATCTTCCTCAGCGGCATGTTCCTGATGGCCTGGAACACCTGGCGCACCGTGCGTTCGCCGGCGCTTGATGCTGCCCCTGCGAACGCCCAGCTGGCTTGAGGAGACCTGCCTGATGAAACATGAAGTCATCGAGAAAAACGTTGGCCTGCTGGCCCTGCTGATGGTATTCGCCGTCAGTATCGGCGGCCTGACCCAGATCGTGCCGCTGTTCTTCCAGGACGTCACCAACAAGCCGGTCGAAGGCATGAAGCCCTACACCGCGCTGCAGCTCGAAGGCCGCGACATCTACATCCGCGAAGGCTGCGTGGGCTGCCATTCGCAGATGATCCGCCCATTCCGCGCCGAAACCGAACGCTACGGCCACTACTCGGTCGCCGGCGAGAGCGTGTGGGACCACCCGTTCCTGTGGGGCTCCAAGCGTACCGGCCCGGACCTGGCCCGGGTCGGCGGCCGCTACTCGGACGACTGGCACCGCGCGCACCTGTACAACCCGCGCAACGTGGTGCCGGAATCGAAAATGCCGGCGTACCCCTGGCTGGTCGCCCAACAGGTGGATAACAGCCACACCGACGTGAAGATGCGCACCCTGCGTACCCTTGGCGTGCCGTACACCGACGACGACATCGCCGGTGCCCGCGACGCGGTCAAGGGCAAGACCGAGATGGACGCGCTGGTGGCCTACCTGCAGGTGCTTGGCACCGCGATCAAGAACAAGAGGTGATTGCGATGGAAATGGACACCGGCATGATTCGCGGCCTCGGCACCCTGGTGGTGATGGTCGCCTTCATCGGCCTCTCCCTGTGGGTATTCAACCGCCGTCGCGACCGTGATTTCGCCGAGGCGCGCTTGCTGCCCTTCGTCGACGACCGCCTGCCCGCTGCCGGGCAGGAACCTGCTGCAAAAAGGAGTAACGGGCAATGACCACCTTCTGGAGTACGTATATCAGCGTACTGACCATCGGGAGCCTGATTGGCCTGACCTGGCTGTTGCTCGCCACCCGCAAGGGCCAGAGCCACAACCCCACCGACCAGACCATGGGCCACAGCTTCGACGGCATCGAGGAGTACGACAACCCCTTGCCCAAGTGGTGGTTCTGGCTGTTCGTTGGCACCCTGGTGTTCGCGGTCGGCTACCTGATCCTTTACCCGGGCCTGGGCAACTGGAAAGGCATTCTGCCGGGTTATGAAAATGGCTGGACCGGCGCCAACGAATGGCAAAAGGAAATGGACAAGGCCGACGCCCGCTTCGGGCCGATCTTCGCCAAGTACGCCGCCATGCCGGTGGAGGAAGTGGCCAACGACCCGCAGGCGTTGAAAATGGGCGGGCGCCTGTTCGCCTCCAACTGCTCGGTCTGCCATGGCTCGGACGCCAAGGGCGCGTTCGGCTTCCCCAACCTCACCGACAAGGACTGGCGCTGGGGCGGTGATGCGCAGACCATCAAGGCGTCGATCATGAATGGCCGCCATGGTGTGATGCCGGCCTGGGCCGAGGTGATTGGCGAGCAGGGCGTGGCCGACGTCGCCGCGTTCGTGCTGACCAGCATGGACGGCCGTAAACTGCCGGAAGGCGCCAAGGCCGACCCGGCCAAGGGCAAGGAGATCTTCGCCGGCAACTGCGTGGCCTGCCACGGGCCGGAAGGCAAAGGCACCCCGGCCATGGGCGCGCCCGACCTGACCCACCCACAGGCGTTCATCTATGGGTCGAGCTTTGCCCAGCTGCAACAGACCATCCGCTACGGTCGCCAAGGGCAGATGCCGGCGCAGGCCGAGATTCAGGGTAACGACAAAGTGCACCTGTTGGCGGCTTATGTGTACAGCCTGTCGCAGGATGGCGCGGCTGAAACCGTGACCTCCAAGTAATAGCCCTGGGGCCGCTTTGCGGCCCATCGCGACGCAAGGCCGCTCCTACAGGAGATCGCATTTTTTCTGAAGGAGCGGCCTTGCGTCGCGAAAGGGCTGCAGAGCAGCCCCAGCGCTCCCCCGCCCTACTCCCCCCCTTGCACCCCCTCCGAACAGAACTAAGCTTGTTGCCACAGTGGGCATACTACGAAAGCACCGGCGCATACGCCGCGCCTGGCGAGTGGCCGCCCCCAAAAAAAGCTTGACCGATCGATCAGAAAAAGGTGAAAAACGGTACACATTACAAATATTTATTTGTGTACAATCCACCTGACCCGAGCGCTGCGGGACATCAGTGAACGGGCCCGGACACGGGTCGGCGTACCAAAGTTGCGTTGCGGTAACCCGGATGGTTATCAATACTGGCGCCGATTTTTCAACCAACAAGAACATCAAAACCGTGGAACCTTAGAATGAGCACAGCAATCAGTCCGACTGCTTATAACTATAAGGTCGTCCGCCAGTTCGCCATCATGACGGTGGTCTGGGGGATCCTTGGCATGGGCCTCGGCGTCTTCATCGCCTCGCAGCTGGTGTGGCCACAACTGAACCTGGACCTGCCCTGGACCAGCTTCGGCCGCCTGCGTCCGCTGCACACCAACCTGGTGATCTTCGCCTTCGGCGGCTGCGCGCTGTTCGGCACCAGCTACTACGTGGTGCAGCGCACCTGCCAGACGCGGCTGATTTCCGACAGTCTGGCCGCCTTCACCTTCTGGGGCTGGCAGGCAGTGATCGTCGGGGCGCTGATCACCCTGCCGATGGGCTACACCACCACCAAGGAATACGCCGAGCTGGAGTGGCCACTGGCAATCCTGCTGGCCATTGTCTGGGTCACCTACGGGGTGGTGTTCTTCGGCACCATCGTCAAGCGCAAGACCAAGCATATCTATGTCGGCAACTGGTTCTACGGTGCCTTCATCGTGGTCACCGCGATGCTGCACATCGTCAACCACATTTCCCTGCCGGTCAGCCTGTTCAAGTCGTACTCGGCCTACGCCGGCGCCACCGATGCGATGATCCAGTGGTGGTACGGGCACAACGCCGTGGGCTTTTTCCTGACCACCGGCTTCCTGGGCATGATGTATTACTTCGTGCCCAAGCAGGCCGAGCGGCCGATCTACTCGTACCGCCTGTCGATCGTGCACTTCTGGGCGCTGATCACCCTGTACATCTGGGCCGGCCCGCACCACCTGCACTACACCGCCCTCCCCGACTGGGCGCAGTCGCTGGGTATGGTGATGTCGATCATCCTTCTGGCGCCAAGCTGGGGCGGCATGATCAACGGCATGATGACCCTGTCGGGGGCCTGGCACAAACTGCGTACCGACCCGATCCTGCGCTTTTTGGTGGTGTCGCTGGCGTTTTACGGCATGTCCACCTTCGAAGGCCCGATGATGGCCATCAAGACCGTCAACTCGCTATCGCATTACACCGACTGGACCATCGGCCACGTGCACGCCGGCGCCCTCGGCTGGGTCGCCATGATTTCGATCGGCGCCGTGTACCACATGATCCCACGCCTGTATGGCCGCGTGCAGATGCACAGCGTTGGCCTGATCAACGCGCACTTCTGGTTGGCCACCATCGGCACCGTGCTGTACATCGCCTCGATGTGGGTCAACGGCATTACCCAGGGCCTGATGTGGCGTGCCATCAACGATGACGGCACCCTCACCTACTCGTTCGTCGAAGCACTGCAAGCCAGCCACCCGGGCTACATCGTGCGCGCCCTGGGCGGTGCGTTCTTCGCCAGCGGCATGCTGCTGATGGCCTACAACGTGTTGCGTACCGTGCGTGCCGCCAACCCGGCACAGGCTGAAGAAGCCGCCAAGATCGTCGTTGTGGGAGCGCACTGATGAAGCATGAAGCCGTCGAGAAGAACATTGGCCTGCTGGCCTTCTTCATGGTCATCGCGGTAAGCGTCGGTGGCCTGACCCAGATCGTCCCGCTGTTTTTCCAGGACGTGACCAACAAGCCGGTGGAGGGCATGAAGCCGCGTACCGCCCTGGAAGTGGAAGGCCGGGACATCTATATCCGCGAAGGTTGCGTGGGCTGCCACTCGCAGATGATCCGCCCGTTCCGCGCCGAAACCGAGCGCTACGGCCACTACTCGGTCGCCGGCGAGAGCGTGTGGGACCACCCGTTCCTGTGGGGCTCCAAACGCACCGGCCCGGATCTGGCACGGGTCGGTGGCCGCTACTCCGATGACTGGCACCGCGCGCACCTGTACAACCCGCGCAACGTGGTGCCGGAATCGAAGATGCCGGCCTACCCCTGGCTGGTCGAGAACACGCTCGACGGCAAGGACACCGCGAAGAAGATGGAGGTGCTGCGCACACTCGGCACACCGTACACCGACGCCGACATTGCCGGCGCCCGTGACGCGGTCAAGGGCAAGACCGAAATGGACGCCCTCGTGGCGTACCTGCAGGGTCTTGGCACCATCATCAAGAGCAAACGGTGACGCTGATGGATATCGGGATGATTCGCGGCCTGGGTACCGTCGTGGTGATGGTGGCGTTCGTGGGCCTGGCGCTGTGGGTGTTCAACCCACGGCGCAAGAAGGACTTCGACGAAGCGACCCAACTGCCCTTCGCCGATGACCCCGAGGCCAAACAGCCCGTCGAGCAAGCAAAAGCTTCTGGGAGCAAACAACAATGACAACCTTCTGGAGTCTGTACGTTACCGTCCTGACCCTGGGCACCATCTTCTCGCTGACCTGGCTGCTGCTGTCGACCCGCAAGGGCCAGCGCGAAGAGGTGACCGACGAAACCGTCGGGCACGCTTTCGATGGTATCGAGGAGTACGACAACCCACTGCCGAAATGGTGGTTCTGGCTGTTCGTCGGCACCATCGTCTTCGCCCTCGGCTACCTGGTGCTGTACCCGGGGCTGGGCAACTGGAAAGGCATGCTGCCGGGTTATTCGTACCTGGACAACGACAAACAGACCGAGTTTTCCAACGGCCAGCAGGGCTGGACCGGCGTGCACGAGTGGGAAAAGGAAATGGCCAAGGCCCAGGCGCGCTTCGGCCCGATCTACGCCAAGTTCGCCGCCATGCCTATCGAGGAAGTGGCCAAAGACCCGCAGGCGCTGAAAATGGGCGCACGCCTGTTCGCCTCCAATTGCTCGGTATGCCATGGCTCCGACGCCAAGGGCGCCTTCGGTTTCCCCAACCTGACCGACAATGACTGGCGCTGGGGCGGCGAGCCGGAAACCATCAAGGCCACCATCATGGGCGGCCGCCACGGTGTGATGCCGGCATGGGCCGAAGTGATCGGCGACCAAGGTGTGGCCGACGTCGCGGCATTCGTGGTCAGCAAGCTCGATGGCCGTACCCTGCCGCAAGGGGTCAAGGCCGATGTGCAGAACGGGCAGAAGATCTTCGCCGCCAACTGCGTGGCCTGCCACGGGCCGGAAGGCAAAGGCACGCCAGCCATGGGGGCACCTAACCTGACCCACCCGCAGGCGTTCATCTACGGCTCCAGCTTTGCCCAGTTGCAGCAGACCATCCGCTATGGCCGCCAGGGGCAGATGCCGGCCCAGGAACAGCTGCAGGGCAACGACAAGGTGCACCTGCTGGCGGCTTATGTGTACAGCCTGTCGCACCAGGCTGAGCCGGCCAAGGCCGAGTAAGGCAGGCCTGGCCTCTTCGCGGGTAAACCCGACCCTTGTAGGAGCGGGTTTACCCGCGAAGAGGCCGGTACTGGCACAGCATTTCTCGCAGGCTGATGACCTGGATCAATTGACACCTGCCATAACACGATTCATACCGCGAACCCAACGCGACTAAAGGTCGCAGTGCGACCCCGGGCCGCCCACAGCGGCGTATCATGAACCGCAGAGCGCTAGCAGATTGCGCGAGACTGCGGCCGGCACGCACTGGCCGCGGCATTTTTCCACTGCCGTGGGACTTGATGATGAGCAAGCAAATTCCGGTACATGATGTAACGCCGCCTGCCACGAAAGGGAAGGACGCCGTCGACCTCTACGCGTCCCGCGAAAAAATCTATACCCGCGCCTTCACCGGCCTGTTCCGGCGTTTGCGCATGGTTGGCGGTGCCGCACTGTTCCTGCTGTACTTCGGCACCGTATGGCTGAACTGGGGTGGCCACCAGGCGGTGTGGTGGAACCTGCCCGAGCGCAAGTTCTATATCTTCGGTGCCACCATCTGGCCGCAGGACTTCATCCTGCTGTCAGGCATCCTCATCGTCGCCGCCTTCGGCCTGTTCTTCATCACCGTGTTCGCAGGCCGGGTCTGGTGTGGCTACACCTGCCCACAAAGCGTGTGGACGTGGATCTTCATGTGGTGTGAAAAGGTCACCGAGGGCGACCGCAACCAGCGCATCAAACTCGACAAGGCGCCCATGAGCGCCAACAAGTTCCTGCGCAAGTTCAGCAAGCACAGCCTGTGGCTGCTGATCGGTTTCGTCACCGGCATGACCTTCGTCGGCTACTTCTCGCCGATCCGTGAACTGGTGATCGAGTTCTTCACCGGCCAGGCCGATGGCTGGGCCTATTTCTGGGTCGGCTTCTTCACCCTCGCCACCTACGGCAACGCCGGTTGGCTGCGCGAGCAGGTTTGTGTGTACATGTGCCCCTACGCCCGCTTCCAGAGCGTGATGTTCGACAAGGACACACTGATCGTCTCCTATGACCCGCGCCGCGGCGAAACCCGGGGGCCGCGCAAGAAAGGCGCGGATTACAAGGCCCAAGGCCTGGGCGACTGCATTGACTGCACCTTGTGCGTGCAGGTCTGCCCGACCGGCATCGACATCCGCGACGGCCTGCAGATCGAATGCATCGGCTGCGCGGCCTGCATCGATGCCTGCGACAGCATCATGGACAAGATGAACTACCCCAAAGGGCTGATCAGCTACACCACCGAGCACAACCTCTCCGGGCAGAAAACCCACCTGCTGCGGCCACGCCTGATCGGCTACGCGCTGGTGCTGCTGGTGATGATCATCGGCCTGGCCACGGCCTTCGCCACCCGCTCGCTGGTCGGTTTCGACGTCAGCAAGGACCGTGTGCTGTACCGCGAAAATGCCCAGGGCCGGATCGAGAACGTGTACAGCCTGAAGGTCATGAACAAGGACCAGCGTGACCATGTGTATGTGCTGGACGCCACTGGCCTGCCAGACCTCACGCTCGAAGGCCAACGCGAGATCCGCGTGGCCGCCGGGGATATCGTCAGCCTGCCGGTGCAGCTGTCGGTGGCGCCGGAAAAACTGCCATCGACCACCAACGAAATCACCTTCATCCTCAACAGCGCCGACGACAGCAGCGCGCAGGTTGAAGCCAAGAGCCGCTTCATCGGCCCACAGATCCGCTAAGAGAGATAACCCACAATGCCTGCCACCGCCGCCGACCCTTGGTACAAGCACCTCTGGCCCTGGATCATCATTGCGATCCTCACCACCTCGGTGTGCCTGAGCCTGAGCATGGTCAGCATCGCCGTCAACAACCCGGACAACCTGGTGAACGACAATTACTACGAGGCGGGCAAGGGCATCAACCGCTCACTGGACCGCGAACTGCTGGCACATAAGCTGCGCCTGCAAGCCAGTGTGCATCTGGATGAACTGACCGGCGAAGTGGACCTGCGCCTGACCGGCAACAGCAACCCGCAGAACCTGGAACTGAACCTGATATCGCCCACCCAACCGGAAAAGGACCGCAAGGTGCTGCTGAGCCAGGTCGAGGCCGGGCGTTACGTGGGGCAGCTGCAAGACAAGGTTGACGGGCGGCGTTTCGTTGAGCTGCTGGGCAGTGAAGGTGGCCAGGTGTGGCGGCTGTTCGAGGAGGAAAAGGTCGAGCATGGCGTGACCTTGCAGCTGGGTGATGAAGCCATCCAAGGCGCCGAGCACTTGTAGGAGCGGCCTTGTGTCGCGAAAGGGCTGCGCAGCAGCCCCTGCAACCTATGCTGCGAAGCTGAGATCGTGGGGCCGCTTCGCGCCCCTTTCGCGACGCAAGGCCGCTCCTACAGGGAAGCGCGCCAACCGGCCGCTATGTGTAAGGCAATGATGTGATGACCCAACCCACCCCCTGCTACCACTGCGCCCTGCCCGTCCCCGCCGGCAGCCGCTTCACCGCCGTGGTCCTCGGCGAGCCCCGGCAGTTCTGCTGCCCCGGCTGCCAGGCAGTGGCCGAGGCGATCGTGGCCGGCGGCTTGGAACACTACTACCAGCACCGCAGCGACAACAGCGCCAACCCCGAAGCGTTGCCCAGGCAGTTGCAGGACGAACTGGCCTTGTACGACCGCAGTGACGTGCAGCAAACCTTCGTCCACCACGTGGGCGACCTGGCCGAGGCCACCTTGCTGATCGAAGGTATCAGCTGTGCGGCGTGTGGCTGGCTGATCGAAAAACACCTGCGCAACCTGCCCGGCGTCGCCGAGGCGCGCCTGAACCTGTCCAACCACCGCCTGCTGGTTGCCTGGGATGCCTCGCAGCTGCCACTGTCGCGCCTGCTGGCCGAACTGCGCCAGATCGGTTACGCCGCCCACCCCTACCAACCCGACCAGGCTGCCGAGCAGTTGGCCCGGGAAAACCGCAGCGCCCTGCGGCGCCTGGGCGTAGCCGGGCTGCTGTGGTTCCAGGCAATGATGGCGACCATGGCCACCTGGCCGGAATTCAACATCGACCTGTCGCCCGAGCTGCACACCATCCTGCGCTGGGTGGCGCTGTTCCTGACGATCCCCATCGTGTTCTACAGCTGCGCACCGTTCTTCAAAGGCGCCGCCCGCGACTTGCGCACCCGCCACCTGACCATGGATGTTTCGGTGTCACTGGCCATTGGCCTGGCCTTCGGTGCGGGTATCTGGACAGCCATCACCGGCAGCGGCGAGCTGTATTTCGACACCGTGGGCATGTTCGCCCTGTTCCTGCTGAGCGGGCGCTACCTGGAACGCCGCGCCCGCGAGCGCACCGCAGCGGCCACGGCGCAACTGGTGAACTTGCTGCCGGCTTCGTGCCTGCGCCTGGACAGCCAAGGCCGCAGCGGGCGCATTCTGCTCAGTGAACTGCAATGCGGCGACACCGTGCAGGTGCTGCCCGGCGCGGTGATTCCCGCCGACGGGCGCATCGTCGAAGGCCGCTCCAGCGTCGACGAATCGCTGCTCACCGGTGAATACCTGCCACAGCAGCGGCGGGTGGGGGACCGGGTCACCGGCGGCACCTTGAACGTGGAAAGCACGCTGAACGTAGAAGTCCAGGCCCTGGGCCACGACTCGCGGCTGTCGGCCATCGTCCGCCTGCTGGAGCGTGCACAGACGGAAAAGCCACGCCTGGCAGAAATTGCCGACCGCGCCTCGCAGGGGTTCCTGCTGTTCTCGCTACTGGCCGCAGTGGCCATCGGCCTGTGGTGGTGGTATCTGGAGCCGGCACGGGCGTTCTGGATCGTGCTGGCCATGCTGGTGGCGACCTGCCCTTGTGCGCTGTCGCTGGCCACCCCCACCGCGCTCACTGCAGCCACCGGCACCTTGCACAAACTTGGCCTGCTGGTGACCCGTGGCCATGTGCTGGAAGGCCTGAACCAGATCGATACGGTGATTTTCGACAAGACCGGCACGCTGACCGAAGGCAGGCTGACCTTGCGCAGCATTCGCCCGCTCGGCAGCCACCCCGCGGACCGATGCCTGGCGCTGGCGGCGGCTTTGGAGAACCGCTCGGAGCACCCCATCGCCCGCGCGTTCGGGCGCGCGGCCACACCCGCTGAAGAGGTGCAGACTGTGCCCGGCGTGGGCCTGGAGGGGCTGGTCGATGGCCAGCGCCTGCGCATTGGTCAGGCCAGCTTCGTCTGCGCCTTGAGCGGTGCGCAAATACCCGCAGTGCCCGAGCCTCGCGGCCAGTGGCTGCTGCTGGGCGACCGCCAGGGGCCATTGGCCTGGTTCGGCCTGGACGACCGCTTGCGCGATGATGCACCGGCCCTGCTGGCTGCCTGCAAAGCGCGGGGCTGGCGCACCCTGCTGCTGTCTGGCGACAGTTCACCGATGGTGGCGGAAGTTGCCGCGCAACTGGGCATCGACCACGCCATTGGCGGCCTGCGCCCGGACGACAAACTGGACCGCCTCAAAGCCCTGCAGGCCGACGGGCGCAAGGTGCTGATGCTGGGTGACGGGGTCAACGATGTGCCGGTGCTGGCCGCCGCCGACATCAGCATCGCCATGGGCAGCGCCACCGACCTGGCTAAGACCTGCGCCGACGCAGTGCTGCTGTCCAACCGCCTGAACGCGCTGGTGCAGGCGCTGGAACTGGCGCGCCGCACCCGCCGCAATATCCTCGAGAACCTGCTGTGGGCAACCCTGTATAATGGCCTGATGTTGCCGTTCGCCGCCCTCGGCTGGATCACCCCGGTGTGGGCTGCTGTCGGCATGTCGGTGAGCTCACTGATCGTGGTGCTCAATGCCCTGCGCCTGACCCGCTTGCCAGTCAGCGCCGGGCTGCTCGCGATGGATGCCGCGCAACCCGCCAGGAGTACGCCATGCCCGCCCTCTATGTCATGATCCCCGCAGCCCTGCTGCTGGTCGGCGTGGCCGTGTACATCTTCTTCTGGGCCGTGGACAGTGGCCAGTACGACGACCTCGATGGCCCGGCGCACAGCATTCTGTTCGACGACCAGGACCCTCGTCACCAGGCGGCGGTCAAACCCGACGACACGCCGGACAACGCCGACAAGGACTTGCCACCCCGTGCCTGACCTGCTTCCCCTGCTGGGCTCGGCGCTGGTGCTCGGTTTGCTCGGCGGCGGCCACTGCCTGGGCATGTGCGGCGGTCTGATGGGTGCGCTGACCTTGGCCATCCCCCCTGAACAACGCGGCAGGCGCCTGCGCCTGCTGGTGGCGTACAACCTTGGGCGCATCTTCAGCTATGCCTGCGCCGGGTTGCTGCTGGGCCTGGCCGGCTGGGCCGTGGCCAGCAGCCCGGCTGCCCTGGCCCTGCGGGTCCTGGCCGCCTTGCTGTTGATTGCCATGGGCCTGTACCTGGCCGGCTGGTGGAGCGGGCTGACGCGTATCGAGGTGCTAGGCCGCGGCGTGTGGCGGCATATCCAGCCGCTGGCGTCGCGCTTGCTGCCGGTGTCCAGCCTGCCCCGTGCGTTGCTGCTGGGGGCCTTGTGGGGGTGGTTGCCATGCGGGTTGGTGTACAGCACGTTGTTATGGGCGGCCAGCCAGGGCCACGCCGGCTACAGCGCGGCGTTGATGCTGGCGTTCGGGGTGGGCACCTGGCCGGTACTGCTGGCCACCGGATTGGCGGCAGAGCGGGTAAACACTTTGTTGAAACGGCGCAGTGTGCGGGTGGCCGGCGGGGTGCTGGTGATGCTGTTTGGTATCTGGACCATGCCCGGGCCGCACCAGCATTGGCTGATGGGGCATTGAGGGCTACAAGCTACAAGCTACAAGCTACAAGCTACAAGCTACAAGCTACAAGCTACAAGCTACAAGCTACAAGCTACAAGCAAAAGCAGATCTGCTTTCGACTTTCGACTTTCGACTTTCGACTTTCGACTTTCGACTTTCGACTTGCCGCTTGCCGCTTGCGGCTTGGCGCTTGATACAAATCAACACAGATTCCTACAGACGCCCATAGACTCCGGTTCACTGCTGCTCTTTCCGGGGACCGCCCACATGCTCGACGACATTCGTTGGGATACCGACCTGATCCGCCGCTACGATCTCGCCGGGCCACGCTACACCTCCTACCCGACCGCCGTGCAACTGCACAGCGAGGTGGGTTCGTTCGACCTGCTCCACGCCCTGCGCGAAAGCCGCCGGGCGGTACGCCCGCTGTCGCTGTATGTGCACGTGCCGTTCTGCGCCAACATCTGCTACTACTGCGCCTGCAACAAAGTCATCACCAAGGACCGCGCCCGCGCCGCGCCGTACCTGCAGCGCCTGGAGCAGGAGATTCAGCTGATCGCCTGCCACCTGGCACCGAAACAGCGGGTGGAACAGCTGCATTTCGGCGGCGGCACCCCGACCTTCCTCAGCCATGTGGAACTGCGCCAGCTGATGACTACCCTGCGCCAGCACTTTCACTTGCTGGACGATGACTCCGGCGACTACGGCATAGAGATCGACCCCCGCGAAGCCGACTGGTCGACCATGGGCCTGCTGCGTGAACTGGGTTTCAACCGCGTCAGCCTCGGCGTGCAAGACCTCGACCCAGCCGTGCAGCGCGCGATCAACCGCCTGCAAAGCCTGGAGCAGACCCGCACCCTGATCGAGGCGGCGCGCACCTTGCAATTCCGCTCGATCAACCTCGACCTGATCTACGGCCTGCCCAAGCAAACCCCGCAAGGCTTCGCCCGCACCGTCGAAGAGGTGATCCGGCTGCAGCCCGACCGCTTGTCGGTGTTCAACTACGCCCACCTGCCCGAACGCTTCATGCCACAACGGCGTATCGACAGCAGCGACCTGCCCAGCGCGGCCGCCAAGCTGGAGATGCTGCACGCCACCATCGAGCAGTTGACCGCCGCTGGCTACCGCTATATCGGCATGGACCATTTCGCCCTGCCCGACGACGAGCTGGCCATCGCCCAGGAAGAAGGCACCCTGCAGCGCAATTTCCAGGGCTATACCACCCACGGGCACTGCGACCTCATCGGCCTTGGCGTGTCGGCCATCAGCCAGATCGGCGATTTGTACTGCCAGAACAGCAGTGACCTCAACACCTACCAGGACAGCCTGTCCAACGCTCAGCTGGCGACCCAGCGCGGCCTGCTGTGCAACCATGACGACCGCATCCGCCGGGCGGTCATCCAGCAACTGATCTGCCATTTCCAGCTGGATTACGAACCCATCGAGCAAGCGTTCACGATCGATTTTCGCGGTTACTTCGACCACCTCTGGCCAGAACTGCTGACCCTGCAGCGCGACGGCCTGATCAGCCTGGACGACAAGGGCATCCGCATTCTCCCGGCAGGGCGCCTGCTGGCGCGCTCGGTATGCATGGTGTTCGATGCCTACCTGGCGCTGCAGAACCGCCAGCGCTTCTCCCGGGTTATCTGAAAAGCGAGACGTTCAACCGCATGGACACGCCACCTTGCCAGGCACACTATGGGCGAACAAGGACCCCCGGCAGGCCATTTGCCGGGGTTTCGCCAGCGCGCAGCATCGATGCGCACACTGGCCTACACCCTGTGTCGTAGGTTACCCTTACGACTTATGTGTGCTTTCCCACAAGGATCGATCCAAATGTCCGAGCCAGTCAAACTGCGCCCCCACAACCAGGCCCATTGCAAGGATTGCAGCCTGGCCCCCCTGTGCCTGCCTCTTTCGCTCAACCTGGAAGACATGGATGCACTGGATGAAATCGTCAAACGCGGGCGTCCGCTGAAAAAAGGCGAGTTTCTGTTCCGCCAGGGTGACAATTTTGGCTCGGTCTACGCGGTACGTTCCGGTGCCCTGAAAACCTTCAGCCTCAGCGACAGCGGCGAAGAGCAGATCACCGGTTTCCACCTGCCCAGCGAACTGGTCGGCCTGTCAGGCATGGACACCGAAGCCTACCCGGTGTCGGCGCAAGCTCAGGAAACCACCTCCGTGTGCGAAATCCCCTTCGAGCGCCTCGACGAACTGTCGGTCCAGCTCCCGCAGCTGCGCCGCCAGCTGATGCGGGTAATGAGCCGTGAAATCCGCGATGACCAGCAAATGATGCTGCTGCTGTCGAAAAAAACCGCCGACGAGCGCATTGCCACGTTCCTGGTGAACCTGTCAGCACGTTTCCGCGCCCGCGGTTATTCGGCCAACCAGTTCCGCCTGAGCATGTCGCGCAACGAAATCGGCAACTACCTGGGCCTGGCAGTGGAGACCGTGTCACGGGTGTTCACCCGCTTCCAGCAGAACGGCCTGCTGCGCGCCGAAGGCAAGGAAGTGCACATCCTTGACCCGATCCAGCTGTGTGCGCTGGCCGGTGGTGCAATGGAGGCCTGAGGCCGGTATTTAGCGGGTATACTTGGGCATTCGTTTTCCCAGGATACCCGCAACAATGCACAGCGACGCCTTCGACCTCAAAGCCCTGATCCGCCCAGTGGTGGACTTTCCCAAGCCCGGCGTGATCTTCCGTGATATCACCCCGCTGTTCCAGTCGCCGCGCGGGCTGCGCTATGTGGCCGACCAGTTCATCGAGCGCTATGTCGAGGCTGAGTTCAGCCACATTGGCGCCATGGACGCGCGGGGTTTCCTGATTGGTTCGATCATCGCCCACCAGTTGAACAAGCCACTGATCCTGTTCCGCAAGCAAGGCAAGCTGCCAGCCGACGTGCTGAGCGAGGGTTACCAGACCGAGTACGGCGAGGCCTTCCTGGAGGTGCACGCCGACAGCCTGTGCGAAGGCGATTCGGTGTTGATTTTCGATGACTTGATTGCCACGGGCGGGACCTTGCTGGCAGCGGCCAACCTGGTGCGCCGCACTGGTGCGCAAGTGTTCGAGGCCGCCGCGATCATCGACCTACCCGAACTGGACGGTTCGCGCCGGCTGCAGGCGGCGGGAGTGCCGACCTTCTGCCTGACCGAGTTTTCCCTCAGCGAGTATTGAGTTTCAAGTTGAAAGTCGCAAGTCGCAAGCAAAAGCCGATCTGCTTTTGCTTGTAGCTTGTAGCTTGTAGCTTGCAGCTTGCAGCTTGCAGCTTGCAGCTTCAGAGCGAAATCGGCCGTCGCCCGGCAAAGGCATGGGCCAGTGTCCCGCCATCCACCAGTTCGAGTTCCCCGCCCAGGGGCACACCATGGGCGATGCGCGAGGCCACCAGGCCTTTTTCATTGAGCAGTTGGGCGATGTAATGCGCCGTCGCCTCGCCTTCCACGGTCGGGTTGGTCGCCAGGATCACCTCGGTGAAGGTACCCTGCTCTTCGATCCGCGCCATCAGTTGCGGAATGCCGATGGCCTCCGGGCCCAGGCCGTCCAGCGGCGACAGGTGGCCTTTGAGCACGAAGTAACGGCCGCGGTAGCCGGCCTGCTCGACCGCATACACATCGGTCGGCCCCTCGACCACACACAGCTGGGTGTCGTCACGCCGTGGGTCAGCACACTGTGGGCACAGGTCCTGCTCGGTCAAGGTGCGGCACTGCCGGCAATGCCCTACCCCTTCCATGGCCTGGGTCAAAGCCTGAGCCAGGCGCAGCCCCCCGCTACGGTCACGCTCGAGCAGTTGCAGGGCCATGCGCTGGGCGGTTTTCTGGCCTACACCTGGCAAGATGCGCAGGCCGTCGATCAATTGGCGGATAAGGGGGCTGAAACTCATGGGGAAGGCCTGACAATTCAATAAGGGGCGGTTTATACCCAGCGGGGGCAGTGGCGTCAAATCAGCCTCCGGGGTGGAGCGCGCCGGGTCAAGAATAATGACCGCGGCGGCTGCGAGTACGCACAAAAAAAACCGCCGCTGGTGTCAGCGGCGGTTTTCGAGGGCGCATGCCTTAGAACGGCATCTTGAAGCCCGGCGGCAGCTGCATGCCGGCGGTCATGCCGCCCATTTTTTCCTGGCTGCTCTGCTCCACCTTGCGCACTGCATCGTTCAACGCAGCGGCGATCAGGTCTTCCAGCACTTCCTTGTCATCTTCATCGGTCGACATCAGGCTCTGGTCGATGCTGACGCGCTTGACGTCGTGACGACCGGTCATCACCACGCTCACCAGGCCGCCACCGGACTGGCCGGTGACTTCGGCGTTGGCCAGCTCTTCCTGCATTTTCTGCATTTTTTCCTGCATCTGCTGGGCCTGCTTCATCAGGCCGGCCATGCCACCTTTCATCATGGGGGTATACCTCGATTGGGTCATTTGATGCGGCCCGGCGCCGGGCCGGCCGCAGGGTTATCCGTTACTGGCCCTGGTTGGCCAGGGCTTCTACAGGCTCAATAGTATCCTGCCGCACCTTGGCACCGAACAACTTGATCATCTGCTGGATCAATGGATCCTGCTCGATCGAGGCGACGGCGCCCTGCTGACGCTCGGCCCGCTTGCGCGCGGCGGCCTGGGCCGGGGTTTCCTGCTCGGGCAGGACCAGTTCGATGCGCAGGTTCAACGTGCGCCCCAGATGCTGGTTGAGCGCCTCGTTCAAGCGCCGCTGCTGGGTGGTGTTGAACAGCGCACCCTGGCCTGGGTCCAGGTGCAGCAGCCAGTCGTCGCCATCGGCGGCAATCAGCGTACAGTTTGCTGCGATGTTGCCTGTCATACCGGAGACAGGCAACTGTGGGAATAATTCCAGCCATTGCAGGGCCAGACCGGTGGCCGGCTTGGCGGCTGGCAACGGGGCAGGCGCGGGCGCAGGGGCTTCTTCCTGAACGTGTTCGGCCAACTCGTCGAGGTAGCTGAAGCCAACCGGATCGCTTTCGCCGCCATAGTAGTCCTCGTCCAGCGGCGGCTCGTCGTCCCGGTCCATGCCAACGGCGGCATAGGCAGACGGGTCGAAAGGCGGCTCGTCATGCACGACAGGCGCAGCCTGCGGGGTCGGCCGCGGGGCTAGCGCGGGCTCGGCAACAGGCTCTGTGACAGGCGCGCTGGCCGGGGCTGGGTCCTCCCACGGCAGGTCGACCACCTCGGCGACGGGCTCAGGCACCGAAATGGCCTCGACTTCGGCCCTCAGCTCGGCGTCTGCGGGCAGCTCGGGCTCATGGTCCACCGTGGCTGGCGGCGGCACTACCAGCGGCGCGGGCGCCGGCTCGGCGGCGGGCGGCGGCACGGCAGGCGCAGGGGCTGCCACCGGGTTGGCAGGATCAGCTGTGGCCTGGCTGATCCCCACTGGCTTTAGCACCGGTTTCGGCGCATCGTCGGTGTCGGCCGGGCGGAAGGCGAGCATCCGCAACAAGACCATCTCGAAGCCACCACGCGGGTCCGGCGCCAGCGGCAGGTCACGCCGGCCGATCAGGCCCATCTGGTAATAGAACTGCACATCCTCGGCCGGTAATGCCTGGGCCAGCGCCAGCACCCGGTCACGGTCGCCCTGGCCGTTGTCCACTGCCTCGGGCAGCGCCTGGGCGATGGCTACACGGTGCAGCACGTTGAGCATTTCCGCCAGCACGCCAGCCCAGTCCGGGCCTTGCTCGGCCAGGTTGCGCACGGCCTCCAGCAGGGCCCGGGCATCGCCCTCGAGCAGCGCCTGCAGCACCCCATAGACCTGCCCGTGGTCGAGGCTGCCGAGCATGGCCCGCACATCGGCGGCCAGCACCTTGCCTTCGCCGAATGCGATGGCCTGGTCGGTCAGGCTCATGGCGTCACGCATGGAGCCGTCGGCGGCACGGCCCAACAGCCACAGGGCATCTGCCTCGAACGGGACGTTCTCCGCAGCAAGCACATGGCTGAGGTGCTCGACCACCCGCTCTGGGCTCATGTTCTTCAGCGAGAACTGCAGGCAACGCGACAGGATGGTGGCCGGCAGCTTCTGCGGATCGGTGGTGGCCAGGATGAACTTGACGTACGGCGGCGGCTCTTCCAGGGTCTTGAGCAAGGCGTTGAACGAGTGCGTCGAGAGCATGTGCACTTCGTCGATCAGGTAGACCTTGAAGCGCCCACGGCTGGGCGCGTACTGCACGTTATCGAGCAGTTCGCGGGTGTCTTCGACCTTGGTACGGCTCGCGGCGTCGATTTCGATCAGGTCGACGAAGCGGCCCTCGTCGATCTCCCGGCACACCGAACAGGTGCCGCAGGGCGTGGAGGTGATACCCGTCTCGCAGTTCAGGCATTTGGCGATGATACGGGCAATGGTAGTCTTGCCCACGCCACGAGTACCCGTGAACAGGTAGGCATGGTGCAGGCGCTGGTTGTCCAAGGCATTGATCAAGGCCTTGAGCACATGGGTCTGGCCGACCATTTCGCGGAACGAGCGCGGACGCCATTTACGTGCAAGAACCTGATAACTCATCGAAAAACCATCGTAGCCTGATCGAGCGGAAGATCGCTAATGCTAGCGGAGCGGGGGCAAAATTGCACCCTGCGCAGCTCGGCTAAGCTATGAATCGAGCGCCTGTTGTCCAGGGAGGAGATGCTTTTGCGAAAACTGCTGGCCTTGCTGTTGGTCTGGGCTACCCAGAGCGTGGCTGAACAGCCGGTGCTGCGTTTTTCCGTGGCTGAAAGCTGGAGCATGCCGCTGGTGCGGGTTGAAGACGACCAGCCGGTTGAGGGCCTGGTCTATGACCTTGTACAGGCGCTGGCCAGGGAAGCAGGGGTCCGCCCGCAGTATCACGTGATGGCCAGGCTGCGCTTGCAGGAGGCCATGGACAGCGGTGACATTGATGTGCGTTGCTATGTCAGCACGCAATGGTTCAATGACCGCCCGGGGGACTTTGTCTGGAGCATCCCGCTGATCCACCAGCGCGACGTGCTGGTGGGGCGCCTTGACGACAGCATCCCGGTCGCCGCAGAGCAACTGCCACCCCAGGCCATCGGCACGGTGCTGGGGTATACCTACCCAACCTTGCAACCCCTGCTTGACCAAGGCCGCCTGAGCCGCGAAGACAGCCGCAGCCAGCTGCTGGTCCTGCAGAAACTGCAAGCCCACCGCTACCGGCATGCAGTGAGCAACGAGTTGTCGCTGCAGTGGTTCAACCAAGGGCAGCCGGCGGCTCAGCAACTGCAAGTACTGGCAGTGCTGGAGGAGCAGGACCTGGGGTGCATGGTGCGCAACGACCCGGCGATACCCACACAAGGGCTGCTGCGCGCCTTGGTGCGGCTGAAGCAGACGGGGGTAATCGAGCGGATCCTTCAGCGGTACGCGGGGATGGGCCGTAGCGACAACCCGTCTGTCGCTCGCCCGTGAAACAGAAGCGCTGGTGATGTACAGAGGCTGCAAGCCAGCACTCCCCCTGTGGTCGCTGGCTTGCCGGCGATCTACGGTGAAGCTGGTGCCTATACCGCGTCGCCTGTTTCGCGGGCACGCCCGCTCCCACAGGGTATTGCGACCGATTCGAGCTCGCGTGCTGCCTGTGACATGGGTAGGCGCCCAGAGGCGATGAGCAAAGGCTTGCGACATGCGGCGCAGTGCCCTGAGGAGGATCATCTGGCCTGCCCTAAATTCCAGCGACTGATGAAGCTGTCGGCGTTGGGGGCATTGGGCGAGAAGCAGGACAGAAAGAAGGCGTTCGCAGCAGATTGAGGTTTTCCGACCCCGGAATGGAGGCGGCCCCACCAGCCACACCCCGGCACTCGATGTTCCCGCTATGGCTGCTCCCTTCCGGGCCTGACCAGGTTAACGGGTAATCAATGCGGGGGGACCGATAGGGCCACCACAACATGCCTCGCTGAGCAGCGAGTGGCGCCATTGTACCGGTCCTGGGGGCAGATACAACCTCTAGGAGCAGAAAAAGTCATCATTTCTCAATGACTTGTCTGGGTTGGGGTGATGTTGCAGGCAAGACTGGCGCGAGCCCTGTGGGAGCGGGCGTGCCCGCGAAGCAAGCTACGCGATGGATGGCACCGGCTTTGCCGGTGTTCGCGGGCATGCCCGCTCCCACAAGGGGCGCGCGCAGGGACTTAAATAGCGATGCCCTGCTCGGCCAGGAACGCGACGAAGGCCTCCTCGTCCAGCACCTTCACGCCCAGCTCGCTGGCCTTGGCCAGCTTCGATCCAGCCCCCGGCCCTGCGACCACGCACTGGGTCTTGCCCGACACCGAACCGGCCACCTTGGCGCCAAGGCTTTCCAGCTTGTCCTTGGCCACATCGCGGCTCATGCGCTCCAGGGTACCGGTCAGTACCCAGGTCTGGCCGGCCAGCGGCAAACCTTCGGCGACTTTCTTCTCGCTGGTCCAGTGCATGCCGAACGCCAGCAACTGCGCCTCGATAGCCCGCGCCAGTTTCTGGTTGGCTTCATCCTTGAAGAATTCACGCACCGCATCCGCCTGCTTGGCCGCCAGTGCCTGGCGCAGGTCGATGCCGTCGGCAGCGATGATCTTGTCCAGGCTGCCGAGCTTGGCTACCAGCTTCTCGGCACCGGTTGGGCCTACCGAAGCGATGTCGAGCTTGGCGATCATGCCGGCCAAGCTGGTGCTGGCCGCGAATTCGGCGGCCAACTCGCCTTCGTCCTGCAGTTGCATGCCGCTATCGAGCAACTGCTGGATAACCTTCTGATTGTGCTCGTCTTCGAAGAAGTTGTGAATCTCGTAGGCGACCTCAAGGCCAATGTCCGGCAGATACGTCAGCACCTGCGGCAAGGCCTGCTGCACGCGCGCCAGGCTGCCCAACGAACGGGCCAGCACTTTGGCCGTCTCCTCACCCACATCCGGTATGCCCAGCGCATAGATGAAGCGCGCCAGGCTCGGCCGCTTGCTGGCTTCAATGGCATCCAGCAGTTTCTGGGTAGACACCTCGGCGAAGCCTTCCAGGCCGACCACCTGCTCGAACTGCAGCTTGTACAGGTCAGCCGGCGAGCCGATCAGGCCTTCGTCCACCAACTGCTCGACGCTTTTTTCGCCAAGCCCGTCGATGTCCATGGCGCGACGCGACACATAGTGAATGATCGCCTGCTTGAGCTGCGCACCACAGGCCAGGCGGCCGACACAGCGGTACACCGCCCCTTCGCTGGTGGTTTCCTTGCCCTTGCTGCGCTTGACCAGCTGGGTGCGCTCGACTTGCGAGCCACACACCGGGCACTCGCTTGGCACGGCAACCGGGCGGGCATCGTCCGGGCGACGCTCCAGCACCACCTGCATCACCTGCGGGATCACGTCGCCGGCCCGGCGGATGATCACCGTGTCGCCAATGCGCAGGCCCAGGCGGGCGATTTCGTCCATGTTGTGCAGGGTGGCGTTGGACACGGTCACGCCCGCCACCTTGACCGGTTTCAGGCGCGCCACCGGGGTGACCGCGCCGGTACGGCCGACCTGGAACTCGACGTCCAGCACCTCGGTCAGCTCTTCCATGGCCGGGAACTTGTGGGCGATTGCCCAGCGCGGTTCACGGGCGCGGAAGCCCAGTTCACGCTGGGCGGCCAGGCTGTTGACCTTGAATACCACACCATCGATTTCATACGGCAGGCTGTTACGTCGCTCGCCGATGTCGCGGTAGTAATCCAGGCACTCTTCGATCCCTGCCGCATGCTTGAGCTCGCGGCTGATCGGCAGGCCCCATGCCTTGAGCTGTTCAAGGATGCCGATATGGCTGTCGCCGATGCTGGCAGACAGCTGACCGACGCCGTAGCAGCAGAACTCCAGCGGGCGGCTGGCCGTGATTTTCGAATCGAGCTGGCGCAGGCTACCGGCAGCCGCGTTGCGGGGGTTGGCGAAGGTCTTGCCGCCGGCTTCGGCCTGGGCTGCATTGAGGCGGTCGAAGCCGGCCTTGCTCATGTAGACCTCGCCACGCACTTCCAGCACCGCGGGCCAGCCCTCGCCGTGCAACTTCAGCGGAATGTTGCGCACGGTGCGTACGTTGGCGCTGATATCTTCGCCAGTGGTGCCATCGCCGCGCGTGGCACCCTGCACCAGCTGGCCGTCGCGGTACAGCAGGCTAACGGCCAGGCCATCGAGCTTGGGTTCGCAGCTGTAGTCAACGGCGCCCGGCTGATCGAGGCCGTCCACCACACGGCGGCCGAACTCACGCAGGTCGGCTTCCTCGAAGGCGTTGCCCAGGCTGAGCATGGGCACTTCATGGCGCACCTGGCTGAAGGCCGACAGGGCTGCACCGCCGACGCGCTGGGTGGGCGAGTCGGGGGTAACCAGGTGCGGGTGTTCGGCTTCCAACGCCTTGAGCTCGTTGAACAGGCGGTCGTATTCGGCGTCGGGCACACTGGGCTCGTCGAGCACGTAATAGCGGTAGTTGTGCTGGTCGAGCTCGGCACGCAGTTCGTGGATACGGGTTTCGGCGGTCATGGGGTTTGTCTTCTCTTGCAAAGCAAAAGAGCAGCCTGGGGTGGTGCGCGGGGTTCCAGGTGTCTATTGCCTGTGCCGGCCTCTTCGCGGGTAAACCCGCTCCTACATGGGCATCACACGCCCAAGGGCGGTGGTGTACCTGTAGGAGCGGGTTTACCCGCGAAGAGGCCGGCACAGGCAACGACGGTACCCGAACCGACCCGCACGCCCTCAGGCTGCTCTTTCGTTGGATCTGTCAGCGCTTCTGGGTCAGCGCACGGCGCTCGAACTCGACGATGCGCTGGCGATAGTGCTCGATGGTCTGGGCAGTCAGCACGCTGCGCTGGTCGTCCTTGAGCTCACCGTTCAGTTCATGGGCCAGCTTGCGCGCGGCCGCCACCATCACGTCAAAGGCCTGCTTCGGATGACGTGGGCCAGGCAGGCCGAGGAAGAAGCTCACCGCACGGGTGCTGAAATGGTCGATGTCATCCAGGTCGAACACACCAGGCTTGACCGCATTGGCCATGGAGAACAGCACTTCGCCGTGGCCGGCCATGCTTTCATGGCGGTGGAAGATGTCCATTTCGCCGAAGCGCAGGCCGCTTTCAAGAATGTTCTGCAACAATGCCGGGCCCTTGAAGCCACCCTCGTCGCGGGAAATGACGCTGATCACCAGCACCTCTTCGGCCGGCGGCAGCTCCTTGACGCTGCTGCTGGCAGCGGGCGCAGGGTTGGCACGGGTGTTGTCGGCGGCGAAGTCGTCGTCGCTGTCGGTGAACAGGTCGGGCTCGCGCGGCTCGGCGCTCAGGCCCAGGTCGCCCTGCTGCACATCGGCCGCGGCTGTGGCGCGCTTGCCACGCTTGCTGGCCTTGGCCGGCTTTGGCTCGCGCTCGCGGTCACGTGCCGAGGCGCTGAGCGAAGGCAGGTCGCTTTCGTCCAGTTCCGGTTCTTTATGGGTATCCAGCACCCGCGGCGGGCCGAGCACTTCGGCACTGCCGCCCTCTTCGTCCGGCAGGTTGGAATAACTGCGGTCCAGACGGAATTTCAACTTGCCTTTGCCGCCGCGCATGCGGCGCCAGCCGTCGAAAAGAATACCGGCAATGACAATGATGCCGATGAGGATCAGCCACTCGCGCAGACCGATTTCCATGTAATCCCGTGCCTCTATAAAAATATGCTTGAAAACAAAGGGTTCAAAGCCCTTTAACACGTGGCGCCAACTCTATGTTCTGACAGGCGTTTTACCCACGCAATAAACGAGTGACATTAAGCTAGCACGACCAAAGACAACTTTACACCGTCTGTCGCACATGACGGGGGCATTTCCTTGGAGAAAGTGCCCGCATCGTCGCGCATCACGCATCGACCATGGCCATGGCGGCCTCCACATCAACTGCAACAAGACGTGAACAACCGGGTTCATGCATGGTTACCCCCATCAGTTGATCGGCCATCTCCATCGCAATCTTGTTATGGGTGATGTAGATGAACTGCACGCTCTCACTCATTTCCTTGACCAGGCGCGCGTAGCGCCCGACGTTGGCATCGTCCAGCGGCGCATCGACTTCGTCGAGCATGCAGAACGGTGCGGGGTTCAACTTGAAGATGGCAAACACCAGCGCCAATGCGGTCAGTGCCTTTTCGCCGCCGGACAGCAGATGGATGGTGCTGTTCTTCTTGCCCGGTGGTCGCGCCATGATCGTCACCCCTGTATCGAGTAGATCTTCGCCCGTCAGTTCCAGATAAGCGCTGCCACCACCGAAAACTTTTGGGAAAAGTGCCTGTAACCCGGCATTTATCTGATCAAAGGTATCCTTGAAGCGGTTGCGGGTTTCCTTGTCGATCTTGCGAATGACGTTTTCCAGGGTCTCCAGTGCCTCCACCAGGTCGGCGTCCTGGGCATCAAGGTAGCGCTTGCGCTCAGATTGTTGCTCGTACTCCTCAATGGCGGCGAGGTTGATCGCGCCCAGGCGTTGGATACGCGCCTCGAGTTGCTCCAGCGCCTGCTCGGTGCCCTGCTCGCTGGCATCGGACTCCAGGGTGGCAAGCACCCCTTGCAGGTCGTAACCGTCGGCCAGCAGCTGCTCATGCAAGGTCTTGCGCCGCACATCCAGGCCTTGGCACTCCAGCCGCAGCTGCTCCAGCTGGCCGCGCAACAGCAGCGCCTGCTGCTCGGCCTGCGTGCGGCGCTTCTCGGCCTCGCGCAATTCGCGGTCGGCTTCGTCCATGTGCAGGCGCGCCTGGCGCATTTCCTCGTCAACACTCATGCGCAGTTCCAGCAGCGCTTCGAGCTTCAGGCGCAACTCCTCCTGTGGCGCCTCGCCCTCCTCCAGGTTCAGGCTCAGTTGCTCCTGGCGCTCGGCCAGCCTTGCCGCCTGCTGTTCCAGGCGCTCCAGGGCCTGGCGGGTGGATTCATGCTGTGCCCGCAGCGAGCCCAGGCGCACGGCCAGCTGGTGGGCGTGGTCCTTGTGCTGGCGGGCCTCCTGGCGCACCCGATCGAGGCTTTCGCGCAGGGCGTCGCGGCGGGCCATCAATTGCTCGCGCTGTTCGGTGTCCTGGGCCATCAGCTCCACCGCCTCTTGCAGCAACAAGCGGGCTTCGCCCAGCTGTTCGTGCTCAAGGGCGCGCTGCTCCTCCAGTTCGGCCAGTTCTTCGTGCAAGCGCCGGCGGCGCAGCTCGACCTGTTCGGCGCGCGCACGGCTGGCCGAGAGGCTGGCTTTCAGTTCACCGTGCAGGCGGTTTTCTTCCTGGCTGCGGCGGCGCAGTTGCTCGCGCTGTTCTTCCAGGTCCCGCTGCTGCTCGCGCAGGGTTTGCAACTGTTGCTCAAGCTGTTCCAACGCCGCTTCCTGCCGCAGTTGTTCCTGGCCCAGGCGGTCGATTTCCTGGCCACGCGCCAGCACACCGCCTTCGGCCTCACCGCCACGGCGCACCCGCAGGAAGTGCCGGCCAACCCAGTAACCATCGCGGCTGACCAGGCTCTGGCCGTCGCCAAGCGATGTGCGCTGCGCCAGCGCCTGGGCCAAGTTTTCGACAGGCTTGACCTGGCTCAGCCAGGGGGCCAGATCAACACGGCCTTCGACCTTTTCCAGCAGGCTGCCGGGCAACGACGCGCTGGCTTCGCTGGCCTGCAGCAAGCGCAGCTCGCCTTGTTCCAAACCGGCAAAATCCAGGCCGTTGAAATCGTCCACCAGCACGGCCTGCAGGTCAGCGCCGAGCACGGCTTCTACGGCAAGCTCCCAGCCCGGTTCTACCCGCATGCCTTCGGCCAAGCGTGGCTGTTGCTCCAGGCCCTGGCCCTGCAGCCAGTCTGCGGCGCCCGCCCCCGGCTCCAGGGCTGCCTGCTGCAACGCTTCCAAGGATGCCAGGCGGCCGCCCAGGCGCTGCAGGTCGCCTTGCGCCTGCTGCTGGGCCTGGGTAGCCTGCTGCGACTGCCCGCGCGCGCATTCCAGACGCTCGACCACCTGTTCTTCGCAGAGCTGCAGTTCTTCCAGCAACATTTCGCTGCTGGCCAGTTGCTCGGCCAGATCCAGCAGGGTGGCGTCCTGCGGATCGCTCCCCAGTTGCTCGCGCTCTTCGCCCAGCTTGCGCTGGCGCTCAGCCTGGCGCTCCAGGCTGGTTTCCAGCTGCTGCAGGCGCGCCTGCTGCACTTCGGCCTGGCGGCGTGGCTCGGCGGAACGGCTGTTGAAGCTGTCCCACTGCTCTTGCCAGCCGTGCATGGCCAGCTCGGCCTCTTCCAGTGCCGCCGCAGCTTCTTCGGCGGCGGCCAGGGTCATTTCCTGCTCGGGTTCGAGCATGGCCAACTCTTCGCCCAGGGTCGCCAGCAACGTGCGGTCATGCCCCAGGTGCGACTCGGTTTCCAAGCGGGTGCGTTCGGCCTCCTTGAAGTCGTCCTGCAACTGGCGCAGGCGCTGCTGACCGTGCTGGATACTCTGCTCGACCCGGGCAATGTCACCGGCCACCGAATAGAAGCGGCCCTGCACCTGGTTGAACCGCTCGGACAACTCGTGATGACCGTCACGCAGGCGCTCGATACTGGCATCGGCGTTGCGCTGCTCGGCCACCAGTGCCTCGTGGGCCACGCCCTGGTCACCGATCACCGACTCGCGCTGGCGCACCCGCTCGTCCAGGTCGCGCCAGCGCAAGGCCGACAGGCGCGCTTTCAGCTGCCGTTCCTGCGCCTTGTACTCACGGTACTTTTCCGCGGCCTGGGCCTGGCGGTGCAGGCGCTCGAGCTGGCGTTCCAGTTCTTCACGCAGGTCGGTCAGGCGCGCCAGGTTTTCCTGGGTGCGGCGGATCCGGTTCTCGGTCTCGCGGCGGCGCTCCTTGTATTTGGAGATGCCGGCGGCTTCCTCGATGAAATTGCGCAACTCTTCGGGCTTGGCCTCGATCAGCTTGGAGATCATGCCCTGTTCGATGATCGAGTAGCTGCGCGGCCCCAGCCCGGTGCCGAGGAAAATGTCGGTGATGTCGCGCCGGCGGCACTTGGTGCCGTTCAGGTAGTAGCTGTTCTGCCCGTCGCGGGTGACCTTGCGGCGGATGGAAATTTCGGCGTACGCGGCATACTCGCCGACCAGGGTGGTTTCACTGTTGTCGAATACCAGCTCGATGCTGGCCTGGCTGACCGGTTTGCGGCCACTGGAGCCGTTGAAGATGACGTCGGTCATCGATTCGCCGCGCAGGTTTTTCGCCGAGCTCTCGCCCATCACCCAGCGCACCGCGTCGATGATGTTGGATTTGCCGCAGCCGTTGGGGCCGACCACGGCCGCCATGTTGCTGGGGAAATTGACCGTGGTCGGGTCGACGAACGACTTGAAGCCGGCCAGGCGAATGCATTTGAGGCGCATCGGTCAGCCTCGGGCCAGTGCCGCCAGCACCAGTTCGCAGCTGCGCTGGCAGTAAGCGGTAAGCACCTCGCGAATGTGCGGCAGGTCACGGGCGACCACTGCTTCGAGCAGGCGGGCGAACAGGTCGAGGTAATCGATCATGTTGGCCTGGCGTTGGTCCAGCGCCAGGTAATAGGCACGGCTCATGGCCGGCTGCAGGTTTTCCACGGTTTCCTGCAGGAATGGGTTATCGGCAAACGGATAGGCGGCGCGCATCACCGCGAAGCTGTCGCCGACGAAAGCCTTGATGTCCAGCCGGTCGTGGGCGCGCTGAAGCCGTTGCTGAATTTCCAGAAACGGGCGCAGGTCGGCTTCGGTGCGCCATTTTTGCGCAACCGCGTTGCCCAGCAGGATATAGAACTCGCCCATCAGCGCACACAGGCTGCGCACGTTGCGTTCGTCCAGCTCGGTGACGTGCGCACCGCGGCGCGGCAAAATCGCCACCAGGTGGCGGCGTTCGAGAATCAGCAGCGCTTCGCGCACCGAGCCACGGCTGACATTGAGTGCCTGCGTAACCTTTTGCTCCTGAATGCGCTCGCCGGGCGCCAGCTCGCCGCGGATGATGCGTTCGGCCAGGTAATCGGCAATCTGCTCGGAGAGGCTGTCCGGGGCCTTGAACGTCATGGTTTTCCTTCAAAATCATTGAACTGGGCACAAGGGGCGAAGTGTAGCGCACTTGACCATTGGTCGCGCAGAGGGAGCAGGCGCTTTATTTGACCCCGCAGACAACCGCGGGGCCGGCGCGATCTATGCTTGCAATAGGGCAATGAACAGGGTTGGGCGAGACCATGCGCAATTTCTTGACCTTTGGGTCAGAAAAATATTGACCTGCTGGACAGGTGTTGCTTAGAGTCCGCCCAACAACAATAAAACCATTGCGAGGCCATCCCCGTGATCCAGTTTCTCGTCAATCAGGAGCTGCGTAGTGAGCACGCCCTGGACCCTAACATGACGGTGCTGCAGTACCTGCGCGAGCACCTGGGCAAACCCGGCACCAAGGAAGGCTGCGCCAGCGGTGACTGCGGCGCCTGCACCGTGGTGGTCGGTGAACTGACCCAGGACGAACAGGGCAACGACAGCCTGCGCTACCGCAGCCTCAATTCGTGCCTGACCTTCGTCTCGTCGCTGCATGGCAAGCAACTGATCAGCGTCGAGGGCCTCAAGCACCAGGGCCAGCTGCACAGCGTGCAGCAGGCCATGGCCGACTGCCATGGTTCGCAATGCGGGTTCTGCACACCAGGCTTCGTGATGTCGCTGTTTGCCCTGCAAAAGAACAGCGACGGTGCCGACCTGCACCAGGCCCAGGAGGCCCTGGCCGGCAACCTGTGCCGCTGCACCGGCTACCGGCCGATCCTCGACGCCGCCGAGCAGAGCTGCCGTCAGCCTTGCCGCGACCAGTTCGATGCTCAGCAGGCGCATACCATCAGCCGCCTGAAGGCCATTGCCCCCACCCAGACCGGTGAACTGAACAGCGGCGACAAGCGCTGCCTGGTGCCACTGACCGTGGCGGATCTTGCCGAACTGTACAGCTCGCACCCAGAGGCGCGGCTGCTGGCCGGCGGTACCGACCTGGCTCTGGAAGTCACCCAGTTCCACAAGACCCTGCCGGTGATGATCTACGTGGGCCACGTCGCCGAACTCAAACGCATCGAAAAAACCGCCAGCCACCTGGAAATCGGCGCTGCAACCCCGCTTACCGACTGCTACGGCGCCCTGAACGACGAGTACCCCGACTTCGGCGCCCTGCTGCACCGCTTCGCCTCGCTACAGATCCGCAACCAGGGCACCCTCGGTGGCAACATTGGCAATGCCTCACCGATTGGCGACTCGCCACCCCTGCTGATCGCCCTGGATGCGCAGGTGGTGCTGCGCCAGGGTGAGCGTCAACGGGTGATGCCGCTGGAGGACTACTTCATCGACTACCGCATCACTGCCCGCCAGGACAGCGAGTTCATCGAGAAGATCATCGTGCCACGCGCCAGCCGCGACTGGGCGTTCCGTGCCTACAAGGTATCCAAGCGCCTGGACGACGACATCTCCGCCGTGTGCGGCGCTTTCAACCTGAGCATCGAGGACGGAGTGGTCAGCGGTGTGCGCATCGCCTTCGGCGGCATGGCAGCGATACCCAAGCGCGCGCGCGCCTGCGAAGCCGCGCTGCGCGGCAAACCCTGGAACGCGGCTGCCATCGAGCGTGCCTGCCAGGCCTTGGCCGAAGACTTCACCCCGCTCAGCGACTTCCGCGCCAGCAAGGAATACCGCCTGCTGACTGCGCAAAACCTGCTGCGCAAGTACTTCATCGAACAGCAATCGCCGCACATCGAAACCCGGGTGACCGCTTATGTCTAACCACCATGTAGCCAAGAGCCAGGCCGAGATGGCCGAACTGTTCAGCCAGCACCTGACCACCGGGGTTGGCCGCAGCGTCAAGCACGACAGCGCCGACAAACATGTTTCCGGCGAGGCGCTGTACATTGACGACCGCCTGGAATTCCCCAACCAGCTGCACGTCTATGCCCGCACCGCCGACCGTGCCCATGCGCGCATCCTGCGCATCGACACCACGCCGTGCTATGCTTTCGAGGGCGTGCGCATCGCCATCACCCACGAAGATATCCCTGGCCTGAAGGACATCGGCCCGGTGGTGGCGGGTGACCCGCTGCTGGCTATCGACAAGGTCGAGTTCTTCGGCCAGCCGGTGCTGGCCGTGGCTGCGGGTGACCTGGACACCGCACGCAAGGCGGCCATGGCCGCAATCGTCGAATACGAGGACCTGGAACCGGTGCTGGACGTGGTCGACGCGCTGCGCAAGCGGCACTTCGTGCTCGACAGCCACACCCACCAGCGCGGCGATTCCGCCAGCGCCCTGGCCAGCGCCCCGCACCGCCTCCAGGGCACCCTGCACATCGGTGGCCAGGAGCACTTCTACCTGGAAACGCAGATTTCCTCGGTGATGCCTACCGAAGATGGCGGCATGATCGTCTACTGCTCCACGCAGAACCCCACCGAAGTGCAGAAGCTGGTCGCCGAAGTACTCGACGTGCCGATGAACAAGGTGGTACTGGACATGCGCCGCATGGGCGGCGGCTTTGGCGGCAAGGAAACCCAGGCCGCCAGCCCGGCCTGCCTGTGCGCGGTGGTGGCGCGCCTGACCGGCCAGCCGACCAAGATGCGCCTGCCGCGGGTCGAAGACATGACCATGACCGGCAAGCGCCACCCGTTCTACGTCGAGTACGACGTGGGCTTCGATGAAGATGGGCGCCTGCATGGCATCAATCTGGACCTGGCCGGCAACTGTGGCTACTCGCCCGACCTGTCTGGCTCGATCGTCGACCGCGCCATGTTCCACTCCGACAATGCCTACTACCTGGGCGATGCCACCGTGCATGGTCACCGCTGCAAGACCAACACCGCCTCCAACACGGCGTACCGCGGCTTTGGCGGCCCGCAGGGCATGGTTGCCATCGAACAGGTGATGGACCACATTGCCCGCCACCTGGGCCGTGACCCCCTGGCGGTGCGCAAGGCCAACTACTACGGCAAGACAGAACGCAACGTCACCCATTACTACCAGACCGTCGAGCACAACATGCTCGAGGAGATGACCGCCGAGCTGGAGGCCAGCAGCGACTACGCCGAACGCCGCGAATCGATCCGCCGCTTCAACGCCAACAGCCCGGTGCTGAAGAAAGGCCTGGCCCTGACCCCGGTCAAATTCGGCATTTCGTTCACCGCCACCTTCCTCAACCAGGCCGGTGCGCTGATCCACATCTACACCGATGGCAGCATCCACCTGAACCACGGCGGCACCGAAATGGGCCAGGGCCTGAACACCAAAGTGGCGCAGGTGGTGGCACAGATCTTCCAGGTGGATTTCAGCCGTATCCAGATCACCGCCACCAATACCGACAAAGTGCCCAACACCTCGCCCACGGCAGCCTCGAGCGGTGCCGACCTGAACGGCAAGGCGGCCCAGAACGCGGCCGAGATCCTCAAGAAACGCCTGACCGAGTTTGCCGCACGGCACTACCAGGTGACCGAGGAAGACGTCGAGTTCCGCAACGGCCATGTGCGGGTGCGCGATCAGATCGTCAGTTTCGAGCAACTGGTGCAGCAGGCGTACTTTGCCCAGGTGTCGCTGTCCAGCACGGGTTTCTATCGTACGCCGAAGATTTATTACGACCGTAGCCAGGCCCGTGGCCGGCCGTTCTACTACTTTGCCTTCGGCGCTGCCTGTGTGGAGGTGGTCGTCGACACCCTGACGGGTGAATACAAGATGTTGCGTGCCGATATCCTGCACGATGTCGGTGACTCGCTGAACCCGGCCATCGACATTGGCCAGGTAGAGGGCGGTTTCATCCAGGGAATGGGCTGGCTGACCACCGAGGAACTGGTGTGGAACGCCAAGGGTAAGCTGATGACCAATGGCCCGGCCAGCTACAAGATTCCGGCAGTGGCCGACATGCCACTGGACCTGCGCGTGAAGCTGGTGGAAAACCGCAAGAACCCGGAAGACACCGTGTTCCACTCCAAAGCCGTGGGCGAGCCGCCGTTCATGCTCGGCATTGCCGCCTGGTGCGCGATCAAGGATGCCGTGGCGAGCCTTGCCGATTACCGCGTGCAGCCGAACATCGACGCGCCGGCAACGCCGGAGCGGGTGTTGTGGGGGTGTGAGCAGATGCGAAAGGCGGTGGCCCAGCAGCAACCGTCTGAACATGAATTGGAAACCGTCACCCACTGACAACGCAAGGCCCTGTAGGAGCGGCCTTGTGTCGCGAAAGGGTCGCGAAGCGGCCCCAAGATCTTGGCTACTGCACAGATTGTCGGGGCTGCGGTGCAGCCCTTTCGCGACACGAGGCCGCTCCTACAAGGGGGCCGTGTCGATCTTTAGAGAGGTTGCATCATGCACCAATGGATCAACGCCCTCGCCGACCACCAGGCCCGTGGCGAAGCCTGCGTACTGGTGACCATCATCGAGGAACGCGGCTCGACCCCGCGCAATGCCGGCTCGAAGATGGTGGTCAGCGCCAGCGGCCTGTTCGACACGATCGGGGGTGGCCACCTAGAATACAAGGCGCTGCACATCGCCCGGCAGATGCTTGAGGCACAACGCACCACGCCGCACCTGGAACGCTTCAGCCTCGGCGCCAGCCTGGGCCAGTGCTGCGGCGGCGTCACCGTTCTGCTGTTCGAACCCATGGCTGCAGTGCAGGCGCACATCGCCGTGTTCGGCGCGGGCCATGTCGGCCGCGCTCTGGTACCCTTGCTCGCTGCCCTGCCCTGCCGGGTGCGCTGGGTCGACTCGCGTGAACAGGAATTCCCCGAATTCGTCCCCAACGGGGTGACCAAGGTGGTCAGTGAAGAGCCGGTAGACGAAGTGGCACAGCTGCCGCCCGGTTGCTATTGCATCGTCATGACCCACAACCATCAGCTCGACCTGGAACTGACCGCCGCCATTCTCAAGCGCAACGACTTCACCTGGTTCGGCCTGATTGGCTCGAAGACCAAACGGGTCAAGTTCGAGCACCGCCTGCGCGAACGGGGCTACGACGACGCGCTGATGGCGCGCATGCGCTGCCCGATGGGCCTGGCCGAGGTCAAGGGCAAGCTGCCCATTGAGATCGCGGTGTCCATCGCCGGTGAAATCATCGCCACCTACAACGCCTGCTTTGGCCAGCACGACGCTGCCGCCAATGCCGGCCCCATTGCCCAGTTGCTGCCGCCCTCCCGGCGCAGCCAAGCCCTTTGACGAGTGAGTTATGACCGTTACCCGCAAAGCCTACCGTGCCGCCATCCTGCACAGCATCGCTGACCCGGCCGAGGTGGGCCTGGAGGCATCCCATGAATACTATGAAGACGGCCTGCTGGTCGTCGACGATGGCCGCATCAGCGCCGTTGGCCACGCCAGCGAGCTGCTGCCGACCCTGGCCGCCGATTTTCCGGTCGAGCACTACCAGGACGCACTGATCACCCCGGGTTTCATCGATACCCACATCCACTTCCCGCAAACCGGCATGATCGGTTCCTACGGCGAGCAGTTGCTGGACTGGCTGAACACCTACACCTTCCCGTGCGAACGGCAGTTTGCCGACAAGGCCCACGCCGACCAGGTGGCGAAGATCTTCCTCAAGGAACTGCTGCGCAACGGCACCACCACCGCATTGGTATTCGGCAGCGTTCACCCGGAATCGGTGAATGCCCTGTTCGAAGAGGCCGAGCGCCTGGACCTGCGGCTGATCGCCGGCAAGGTGATGATGGACCGCAACGCCCCGGACTACCTGACCGACACTGCCGAGTCCGGGTATACCGAAAGCAAGGCGCTGATCGAACGCTGGCACGGCAAAGGCCGCCTGCACTACGCCGTCACCCCGCGGTTCGCACCGACCAGCACGCCTGAACAGTTGACCCTGGCCGGGCAGTTGCTCAAGGAGCACCCGGGCGTGTACATGCACACGCACCTGTCGGAAAACCTCAAGGAAATCGACTGGGTCAAGTCGCTGTTCCCTGAGCAGAAGGGTTACCTGGATGTCTATGACCACTTCGAGCTGCTGGGCGAGCGCTCGGTATTCGCCCACGGCGTGCACCTGTGCGACGACGAATGCCAGCGCTTGGCCGAAACCGGCTCGGCCGTGGCCTTCTGCCCCACCTCCAACCTGTTCCTCGGCAGCGGCCTGTTCAACCTGCCGCAGGCCGAACGCTTCAAGGTCAATGTGGGCCTGGGCACCGACGTCGGCGCCGGGACCAGCTTCTCGCTGCTCAACACCCTGAACGAGGCGTACAAGGTGATGCAGCTGCAAGGCGCGCGCCTGCACCCGTTCAAGTCACTGTACCTGGCCACCCTCGGCGGCGCCCGTGCGCTGCGCCTGGACGACCGCATCGGCAGCCTGCGCCCCGGCAACGATGCCGACTTCGTGGTGCTGGACTACAAGGCCACGCCACTGCTGGACTACCGCATTCAGCAGTCCAACAGCATTGAAGAGACCCTGTTCGTGCTGACCACCCTGGGTGACGACCGCACCGTGCGTGAAACCTACGCTGCCGGGCGTTGCGTGCACCAGCGCTAGCCACCGCAGCCCTGGTAGGAGCGGCCTTGTGTCGCGATGGGCTGCAAAGCAGGTCCAGGGGTGAGCGCAAATGCACACCCCTGAGGCTAACCAGGCAAACGATCAGCCCTTGACGGAAACCTTGGGCTTTTTCAGCAAATGCGAGAACACCGCATGCAGGTCGTCCGAGGCGCTTTCCTCGTCCAGGTTCAGCTTGCTGTCGATGTGGTCCATGTGGTGCATCATCAGGCTCACCGCCTGCTGGGCATCGCGCGCCTCGATGGCGTCGATCAGCTGCATGTGTTCGTCATACGAGCAGTGCGAACGCGTGCCGCTTTCGTACTGGGCAATGATCAGCGAGGTCTGCGACACCAGGCTGCGCTGGAAGCTGACCAGCGGCGCATTGCCCGCTGCCTCGGCCAACTTGAGATGGAACTCGCCGGACAGGCGGATACCGGCACCACGGTCGCCGCGCGAGAAGCTGTCACGCTCTTCACGCACCATCTGCCGCAGCTCGTTCAGCTGCTCGGCGGTGGCATGCTGCACGGCCAGTTCGGTAATGGCCCGTTCGACCATGCGCCGCGAGAAGAATACCTGGCGCGCCTCTTCAACGGTCGGGCTGGCCACCACGGCACCGCGGTTGGGCCGCAGCAACACCACGCTCTCGTGAGCCAGCCGCGACAGGGCGCGGCGGATGATGGTGCGGCTGACGCCGAAGATTTCGCCCAGCGCTTCCTCGCTCAACTTGGTGCCCGGGGCCAGCCGCTGTTCAAGAATCGCCTCGAAAATATGCGCGTAGACGATGTCGTCCTGGGTACCGCTGCGGCCGGCCTTGCCGACCCGTGCAGGTTTCTTCAGAGGTTGCAGCTGTTCGTTCATGGGCTCTCGAGGCACGAAGAGAAAGTATGGCGCCATTGTACACAGGCTGAGGCGATTCCGCAGGGGGCGTTTTAGCTATATAGCCGTTGTACGACGCATTGCGCACACAAAACATAAAACATTATTTGCATTCTTTGTACACAAAAGCATAATCCATCGAGCAACTTCTTGACCCGTAAGTCAACAAAACGGTCGGACGTCTGCCTCACCTCGCGGGGTCACCAAGTGCATGGCGCAGGAACTGGCCCCCACAACAACAAGAAAGACTTGAGGAGTACACGCTGTGGAAAGCCGCAAATCCGAAGCCCCTACGCTGGATCTTGCCCCACCGCTCGAAACGAGTTGGCTGGAGCGGATTTTCAAACTCAAGCAACACGGCAGCACCGTCAAAACCGAAATGATCGCCGGGGTGACCACCTTCATCACCATGGCCTACATCATCTTCGTCAACCCCAACATCATGGCCGACGCCGGCATCGACCATGGCGCCGCCTTCGTCGCCACCTGCATTGCCGCGGCGCTGGGTTGCCTGCTGATGGGCCTGTACGCCAACTGGCCGGTGGGCCTGGCGCCGGGCATGGGGCTTAACGCCTTCTTCACCTACACCGTGGTCGGCACCATGGGCTACAACTGGGAAACCGCGCTGGGGGCCGTTTTCGTCTCGGGCGTGCTGTTCATGTTCCTGACCTTGTCGAAAGTGCGCGAATGGTTGCTCAACAGCATCCCGGTCAGCCTGCGCCATGCCATGGGGGCCGGCGTCGGATTGTTTCTCGGGCTGATCGGCCTGAAGACCGCCGGCATCATCGTCGACAGCCCCGCCACCCTGATCAAGCTGGGCTCGCTGCATGAGCCAGGGCCACTGCTGGCGGCGGTGTGCTTCCTGCTGATCGCCATCCTCAGCTACAAGCGCGTGTTCGGCGCGATCCTGATCAGCATCATCGGCGTCACCCTGGCCGGCTGGGGCCTGGGCCTGGTGAAATTTGGCGGGGTGATGTCGATGCCACCGAGCCTGGCACCGACCTGGATGGCGATGGACGTGGCGGGCGTGTTCAACGTCAGCATGATCAGCGTGGTGCTGGCGTTCCTGTTCGTGCACATGTTCGATACGGCCGGCACGCTGATGGGTGTGGCCCAGCGGGCGAATCTGGTAGCACCGGACGGGCGTATCGAGAACCTGTCGCGGGCGTTGAAGGCCGACAGTGCATCGAGTGTGTTCGGTGCCGTGGTGGGTGTACCGCCGGTGACCAGCTATGTGGAAAGTGCTGCCGGGGTTGCGGCAGGTGGCCGCACCGGCCTGACGGCGGTGGTGGTCGGTTTGCTGTTTGTGGCGGCGATGTTCTTTGCCCCACTGGCCGGGATGATCCCAGCTTACGCAACTGCAGGCGCGCTGATCTACGTGGCCATGCTGATGATGGGCAGCATGGCGCACATCCATTGGGACGAGGCTACCGACAGCATTCCGGCAATTGTCACGGTGATCATGATGCCGTTGACCTTCTCGGTTGCCGATGGCATCGCCCTGGGCTTCATCAGCTATGTGGCATTGAAGGCGGGTACCGGCAAGTACAAGGAAATCTCCGCCAGCCTGTGGGTACTGTGCGCGATCTTCATTGCCAAGTTCGTGTTCCTTTAACCTACATAGTTTCAAAAAGGGCGCCTCCGCGCCCTTCTTCATTATAGATACCCCTACTTTAGCGAGTGCTTCAGCCTGACACTTTTATCAGGTGCCGGGGGCGCAGGGAAATGATAAACATGGTGCACCATCAATGAGGGTAGGGCCGGAGATAGCTCCTATGCACATTGTGCCTGCTGCACGCAACTACACCCCTTGTGGTTACAGTGTACTCAGTGGCGATTTACTCGGCTATAACGGCCATTTTCAAGATCCCGTATCAGGTCTCTATCCGCTCGGCCAAGGCTATCGCCATTTCAGCCCTCAGCTCGGACGGTTCTACAGCCCAGACGACAGAAGTCCTTTTGGCAGAGGCGGATTGAATGCGTACGCCTACTGCCAAGGAGACCCTGTCAATCGAATTGATCGCGACGGACATTCATTTATTAATGCGGTTTTGGGTGCGTTCACCCTTAAGAAAAATAGAACACCCGGCAGCGCGCCACAGGTAAACCCACCACTCACGGCCCCCAGCCAACAGCCCCATACAACTGTGGTAAACCCTGAAAATGTCATTACTCCCCCAAGCAAAAGCAACGTGACCATCAGCTGGTCGGGCGTGCAATACAATCTGCATCCAGGTGACATCTGGGGCATGGCTAAAGAAATGAAATTCAGCGTTGGTTCTGGCGGATTGCAAGTTAACTTACCAATGAACGCAGTTCTGCCTGGCACGCCCAACTCTGGAATTACGCTGAATCGCAGCGGGCTAAATATTCATCTCGACCACCGGGACGCTATCAAATTGGCTTTTTCGGTAGCGCTCAACACGCCCGCAGCCGGCTCGATCCCTGTACCCTTTGACTTAAGAATCAATAATTTCCAAGTAGGTCTGCGTGCAACAAGCATCCGGTGTTCTTACAGCGACCTTTTCGGCATGACTGCAAAGGTCGCCAAGCGAAACAGGTAAAGCCGGGAAAAAAAGCGTACTACGGACGAAAAAAAGCCCGCCAGTGTGAGAGCGGGCCAAAGGACCTACGAAGATTCTTCTAGCGACCAACTAGCTTCCACGGTAGGTCGAATAGCTGTACGGCGAGATCAACAGCGGCACGTGGTAGTGCTCCTGCTGCGCGTCGATGCCAAAGCGCAGCACCACAACATCCAGGAACGCCTGGGCCGGCAGTTGCACACCGCGGGCGCGGTAGTAGTCGCCTGCGCTGAACTGCAGCTGGTAGACGCCAGTACGGTAGTCGTCGCCTTGCAACAGCGGCGCGTCAACGCGGCCATCGCTGTTGGTCAGGGCGGTGTTCACCAGCTCCAGTTGCTGGCCTTCGACACGGTACAGCTCGACCTTGATCGAGCTGCCCGGGCAGCCATGCGCGGCATCCAGTACGTGTGTGGTCAAACGTCCCATGCGTGTCGCCTCTTGTTCAATCTGTGGGCAAGAAATACTCGCCAGCGCACCCAAACAGGGCCTGCGGCAGGCGCGAATGACGCTATTAAGACATTCCACCGCAAAATTGTACACAATTTTTTCAACCCAGCCGTCATCCCCCACCGTACCTTGCCCAGAGACCACCCAGCGGTCGCGAATACAGGCGGGATAACGACGCCAACTTCATTATCTGACCAATCAGGCAGGTTTCTTGCACTGAATTTCCTGCTGGCAGTGAAGCGACAAAAGGGCAGAAATGCGGAAAAACAGGCTTACAAAAGATTTCATAAGTTGTATACAATCAGCTCATCCGGTGGTGCGACATCCCGACGCGGCCCGCCCACCCCCCCGCACCAACGCACAAGAAGGAAGACTGCAGTGAGCGCTGACTATCCTCGCGACCTGATCGGTTACGGCAACAACCCTCCTCACCCGCAATGGCCGGGCAACGCTCGCATCGCGCTGTCTTTCGTGCTCAATTACGAGGAAGGTGGCGAACGCAACATCCTGCACGGGGACAAGGAGTCCGAAGCGTTCCTCTCCGAAATGGTTGCTGCCCAGCCGCTGCAAGGCCAGCGCAACATGAGCATGGAGTCGCTGTATGAATACGGCAGCCGTGCCGGTGTATGGCGCCTGCTCAAGCTGTTCAAGGACAGCGGCGTCCCACTCACCATCTTTGCCGTGGCCATGGCCGCCCAGCGCCACCCCGACGTGATTCGCGCCATGGCCGAAGCTGGCCACGAGATCTGCAGCCACGGCTACCGCTGGATCGACTACCAGTACATGGATGAGGCACAGGAGCGCGAGCACATGCTCGAAGCCATCCGCATCCTCACCGAAATCACCGGTGAACGCCCAGTGGGCTGGTACACCGGCCGCACCGGCCCGAACACCCGCCGCCTGGTGATGGAGGAAGGTGGCTTCCTCTACGACAGCGACACCTACGACGACGACCTGCCCTACTGGGAGCCAAACAACCCGACCGGCAAGCCGCACCTGGTGATCCCCTACACCCTGGACACCAACGACATGCGCTTCACCCAAGTGCAGGGTTTCAACTGTGGCGAGCAGTTCTTCCAGTACCTGAAAGACGCGTTCGACGTGCTTTATGCCGAAGGCGCCGAAGCGCCGAAGATGCTCTCCATCGGCCTGCACTGCCGCCTGGTCGGCCGCCCGGCGCGCCTGGCTGCGCTCAAGCGCTTCATCGACTACGCCAAGAGCCACGAGCAGGTCTGGTTCGCCCGTCGCGTGGACATCGCCCGCCACTGGCACACCACCCACCCGTACAAGAAAGAGAACGCCTGATGACCGCCTTCAAGACCCTCAAGCCCTCCGCCCTGGACCGCGACGCCTTCGTCGAGGTATTCGCCGACATCTACGAGCACTCGCCGTGGGTCGCCGAAAAAGCCTACGACCTGGGCCAGTTGGGTGAACTGGACGAAGTCGAGGCGCTGCACCAGCGCATGAGCGACATCCTGCTCAGCGCCAGTCACATTGACCAGCTGGCACTGATCAATGCTCACCCGGACCTGGCCGGCAAGGCCGCCATTCAGGGCGAGCTCACCGCATCGAGCACCAACGAACAGGCCGGCGCCGGTATCCACCAGTGCACCGCCGAAGAGTTCGACCGTTTCACCGAGCTGAACGATGCCTACAAGGCCAAGTTCCAGTTCCCGTTCATCATGGCGGTAAAAGGCAGCAACCGGCACCAGATCCTCGCCGCGTTCGAAAAGCGCATCCACAACGACAGCGAGGCCGAATTCAAGGAAGCCTTAGCGCAGATCAACCTGATCGCCCTGTTCCGCCTGCTGCAGCTGTAAGCGGCAGCCGACCCCCATTCAGTACAACGAACATAAAAGAGAGACCCGCATGCGCACCCTGATGATCGAGCCCCTGACCAAAGAAGCCTTCGCTCCCTTCGGCGACGTGATCGAAACCGACGGCAGCGACCACTTCATGATCAACAACGGCTCGACCATGCGCTTTCACAAGCTCGCCACGGTCGAGACCGCTGAGCCTGAAGACAAGGCGATCATCAGCATCTTCCGCGCCGATGCGCTGGACATGCCGCTGACCGTACGCATGCTGGAACGCCACCCGCTGGGCAGCCAGGCTTTCATCCCGCTGCTCGGCAACCCCTTTCTGATCGTGGTCGCGCCCATTGGCGATGCACCTGTATCAGGCTTGGTCCGTGCCTTCCGCAGTAATGGCAGGCAGGGCGTTAATTACCATCGCGGCGTCTGGCACCACCCGGTGCTGACGATCGAAAAGCGGGATGACTTCCTGGTGGTTGATCGCAGCGGTTCTGGCAACAACTGCGATGAGCATTACTTCACCGAGGAACAGATGCTGATCCTCAATCCCCACCAATAAGAAAAGGTCGGTCATCGTTCTCGGTGATCGGCAGAGGTACATACTGTGGAAGCACACCTTCACGAATGGCTGAACCTGAGCATTCGCTGGGTTCACATGATCACCGGCGTGGCCTGGATCGGTGCATCGTTCTACTTCGTTTGGCTGGAGAACCACCTGAACCGAAGCAACCCGCGCGATGGGTTGTCGGGTGATCTCTGGGCGATTCACGGCGGTGGTATCTACCACCTGGAGAAATACAAGCTCGCCCCCCCGAAAATGCCCGAGAACCTGCACTGGTTCAAATGGGAAGCCTACTTCACCTGGATGTCCGGTATCGCCTTGCTGTGCGTGGTGTTCTACTGGAACCCGACGCTGTACCTGCTGGCCCCTGGCAGTACCCTCAGCGGTGCCGAAGGCGTGGCCATCGGTATCGGCTCGCTGGTGGCCGGCTGGTTCATCTACGACTTCCTGTGCGACTCGCCGCTGGGCAAGAAGCCGGCGTTGCTGGGTGCCGTACTGTTCGTGCTGATCATCGCCGCCTGCTGGGGCTTCAGCCTGGTGTTCAGCGGCCGCGGTGCCTACCTGCACACCGGCGCGATCATCGGCACCATCATGGTCGGCAACGTGTTCCGCATCATCATGCCGGCCCAGCGCCAGCTGGTGGCCGCGATCGAGAACAACCAGACCCCCGACCCGGTACTGCCGGCCAAAGGCCTGTTGCGCTCGCGCCACAACAACTACTTCACCCTGCCGGTGCTGTTCATCATGATCAGCAACCACTTCCCGAGCACCTACGGTAGCCAGTACAACTGGCTGATCCTGGCCGGTATCGCGGTAGCTGCGGTGCTGATCCGCCACTACTTCAACACCCGCCACGACAGCAACAAGTACGCCTGGACCTTGCCTGTCGGTGCCCTGGCAATGATTTGCCTGGCCTACGTCACCGGCCCCAAACCGATGGCAGTGAGCCCTGAGCAGGCCGCCGCGAAGATCGAGTATCAGCCTCTGCCGGCTACTGCTGTGGGTGGCAAGACCGCTGCCGAGCAACGCGCCGAGGACGCCGCCAAGGCCGCCGCAGCGCCTGCTGAAGCTCCGGCCCAGGCCCCGGCTACGGCCCAGGCCGGTGGTGGCGACTTCGACAAGATCCACAATGTCATCCAGGAACGCTGCACCGTGTGCCACTCGGCCAAGCCGACCAGCCCACTGTTCAGCGCCGCACCTGCCGGCGTGATGTTCGACACCCCGCAGCAGATCCAGGCCCAGGCCGCGCGCATTCAGGCGCAGGCAGTGGCCAGCCAGATCATGCCGCTGGGCAACATCACCCAGATGACCACCGAGGAGCGCAAGCTGGTCGGTGACTGGATCGCCAAGGGCGCCCAGGTCAACTGATCGAGCCACAAGCGTCAAGCTGCAAGCCTCAAGCTGTACGTAGTAGGAAGCAAGCATCGAGTGTCAGGCTCCAGTGCGGATACCAAGCTTTTTCTTGAAGCTTGCCGCTTGGAGCTTGTCACTTGGATCCGAGAATAAAAACAAAACTCGAGGTGCTGCATGTCCGAGTCCCGCAAGGCGTACATACCCGTTGCGCCACCGCGCGAACCCTTGCCCCTGTTCCAACTGTTCCTGGTTGGCCTGCAACACGTTTTGCTGATGTACGGCGGCGCCATCGCTGTGCCACTGATCATTGGCCAGGCCGCCGGGCTGTCCCGTGAAGAAGTCGCTTTCCTGATCAACGCCGACCTGCTGGTCGCTGGCGTCGCCACCATCATCCAGTCGTTCGGTATCGGCCCGGTGGGCATCCGCATGCCGGTGATGATGGGTGCCAGTTTCGCAGCCGTGGGCAGCATGGTGGCCATGGCCGGCATGCCCGGTGTAGGCCTGCAGGGGATCTTCGGCGCGACCATCGCCGCCGGGTTCTTCGGCATGCTGATCGCACCGTTCATGTCCAAGGTCGTGCGCTTCTTCCCACCGCTGGTCACCGGTACGGTGATCACCTCGATTGGCCTGTCGCTGTTCCCGGTAGCGGTCAACTGGGCCGGCGGTGGCCAGGATGCCAGTACGTTCGGCTCGCCGATCTACCTGCTGGTGGCTGGCTTGGTGCTGGCCGTGATCCTGCTGATCAACCGCTTCATGCGCGGCTTCTGGGTCAACGTGTCGGTGCTGGTTGGCATGGGCCTGGGCTACGTGCTGGCCGGCGCCATCGGCATGGTCGACCTGTCAGGCCTGAGTGAAGCGCCGTGGTTGCAGGTGGTGACGCCCCTGCACTTCGGCATGCCGACCTTCAGCCTGGCACCGATCCTGTCCATGTGCCTGGTGGTGGTGATCATCTTCGTCGAGTCCACGGGCATGTTCCTGGCCCTGGGCAAGGTGACCGACCGAGAAGTCACCCCAGGCATGCTCCGCCGCGGCCTGCTGTGCGATGCCGGGGCCTCGTTCATCGCCGGCTTTTTCAACACCTTCACCCACTCGTCGTTCGCCCAGAACATCGGCCTGGTGCAGATGACCGGGGTCCGCTGCCGCTTTGTCACCATCGTGGCCGGCGCACTGCTGATTCTGCTCAGCCTGCTGCCCAAGGCGGCCTTCCTGATCGCCTCTATCCCGCCCGCGGTACTGGGTGGGGCGTCGATCGCCATGTTCGGCATGGTGACCGCTACCGGGATCAAGATCCTCCAGGAAGCCGACATCGGCGACCGCCGCAACCAGTTGCTGGTTGCGGTAAGCGTGGGCTTCGGCTTGATCCCCGTGGTGCGCCCGGAGTTCTTCGCGCAGATGCCGCAGTGGATGGAGCCCATCACCCACAGTGGCATCGCCATGGCCACGGTCAGCGCCCTGGTGTTGAACGTGCTGTTCAACATTCTGGGCGGTGCCGACCGCGCGGTGCACAACGACGCCTGTCACCAGCACTGAAGCAAAACCCCTTCGAGTGACCGGGAGCGGCCTGTTGCCGCTCCGGTCTCGAACCGTCGTAGACGCTATACCGTCGGCCCGCCGGAATGGGCCGCCCGGGGCACCTGCACGCCAAAAAAACCCAAAAAAAACAATAAGTCCGGGAAGCACAACATGAAACGCATCACCACGTCCCTCTTGCTGGGCAGCAGCCTGCTGGCCACCGTTCCCGCCCACGCGGGCGAATGGCTGCAATGGCACGGCGAAAGCCTGACCTACCTGTACGGCAAGGACTTCAAGGTCAACCCCAGCATCCAGCAAACGGTTACCTTCGAGCACGCCAACAAATGGAAGTACGGCGACACCTTCATGTTCGTCGATAAGATTTTCTACAACGGCAAAGCAGACGCCAGCAAGGGCGTGACCACCTACTACGGTGAGTTCAGCCCGCGCCTGTCATTCGGCAAGATCTTCGACCGGAAACTGGCATTCGGCCCGGTCAAGGATGTGTTGCTGGCCATGACCTACGAACGTGGCGAAGGCGACAACGAGGCCTACCTGATCGGCCCCGGCTTCGACCTGGCCATCCCGGGCTTCAACTACTTCACCCTTAACTTCTATGTGCGCAACACCGAGGGCAGCCGCCCCGGGGACAATGTGTGGCAGATCACCCCGGCCTGGTCGTACACCCTGCCGGTGGGCAAGTCCGACATCCTGATCGATGGTTACATGGACTGGGTCACCGACAACGACCAGACCCGCCGTGGCACCTACCACGCCAACCTGCATTTCAACCCGCAGGTCAAATATGACCTGGGCAAGGCCCTGAACCTGGGGGCAAAGCAGCTTTATGTGGGCTTCGAGTACAGCTACTGGAAGGACAAGTACGGCATCGACAGCCGCGGCAACCTGGACAGCAACCAGAGCGTGGCGAGCGCGCTGATCAAGGTACACTTCTAAGAAGTTGACCAAACGCACAAGTTTGATTCACAGCGCTCCAGGACGGAGCACTTGAGGCGCGGCGCGCAAGCCAGTAATCTGCGCGCCCCCTCGATCAGGGCAGAACGGATTCTGCCTGCGTTTACTGACCGCTCAGTCAATGAATACGGGCGGTTGGCGAACGTGTTGCCAGCCTGAAAGACCCTTTTCATCCGTTCAGAACGAAGTCGAGCAGGAAGGTTTTGCCAACCCGGAAAAGTTGGCCCAACCCTTGCCAAACAGCTGTGGCCTATCGAAAAAAGCTGACTCAAAAGACAAAAAGCGCCAACAACGAGCGCAGACAACAGATCAAACAAGGGAGCGACACTTGCAATGCGTACCATCAACAGCCTGATCCTTGCTGGCGGCCTGCTGGCCTGCGGCACCACCTTCGGCGGTGACTTGCTGCAATGGCAGAACAACAGCCTGACCTACCTGTGGGGCAAGAACTTCAAGGTCAACCCGCCGACCCAGCAAACCGTGACCTTCGAACATGCCGATGGCTGGAAGTACGGCGACAACTTCATCTTCGTCGACAAGATCTTCTACCAGGGCCAGAAGGACGAGGGCAACGGCCCGAACACCTACTATGGCGAGATCAGCCCACGCCTGTCGTTTGGCAAGATCTTCGACCAGAAGCTGGCGTTCGGCCCGGTCAAGGACGTGCTGCTGGCCATGACCTACGAGTTTGGCGAGGGTGATACCGAGTCGTACCTGATCGGCCCGGGCTTCGACCTGGCCATCCCCGGTTTCGACTACTTCCAGCTGAACTTCTACAACCGCACCACCGACGGCAGCCGTGCCGGCGACAATGTGTGGCAGATCACGCCGGTGTGGTCGTACACCATCCCGGTGGGGGATTCCGACGTACTGATCGACGGCTTCATGGACTGGGTGGTCGACAACGACCAGAACCGCCGTGGTACCTACCACGCCAACCTGCACTTCAACCCGCAGATCAAGTACGACCTGGGCAAGGCGCTGCACTTTGGCGAAAAGCAGTTGTACGTGGGTGTGGAGTATGACTACTGGAAGAACAAGTACGGCATCAAGGACAGCGATGCCTTCACCACCGACCAGAACACCATGAGCTTCCTGGTCAAGGTGCACTTCTGACATGAGTCCTCGGGGCCGCGCTGCGGCCCATTCGCGGGCACGCCCGCTCCCACAGGGTCCGCGCTCGGCCCAAGGCAGGCACTGTACCTGTGGGAGCGGGCGTGCCCGCGAACCGGGGCAGCGCCCCGGCCATGCGCACTAGCTGGCCGGCCGAACCGCCCGCCATAACTTGCCGGCAACCGTCACCACCGCCAGCACCACGGCCCCGGCCACCACCCCGGCCACGCCGTTGAGCAGCGCACCGGTCAATGCACCACCACGGCCTTCGCTGAACGCCTCGACCGCGTGATGCAGCGGCGCGATGCCATGCACCAGAATCCCGCCACCCACCAGAAACATCGCCGCCGTGCCGACCACCGACAGGCCTTTCATCATGTAGGGTGCCGCGCGCAATATGCCATTGCCTACCGCCTGAGCCACGCCCGACCCCCGCTTGGTCATCCACAGCCCAAGGTCGTCCAGTTTGACGATGCCGCCCACCACCCCGTAAACACCCAAGGTCATTACCACTGCGATGCCCGACAGCACGATGACCTGCTGTGGCAGCGGCGAGTCGGCGACGATGCCCAGGGTAATGGCGATGATTTCCGCCGACAGGATGAAGTCGGTACGCACAGCCCCTTTGATCTTGGCTTTCTCATACGCCACCAGGTCGACATTGGCATCGGCCACAGCCTGTTTGCGCGCAGCCTTTTGCGCCTCGTCGTCTTCCTTGCTATGCAAGAACTTGTGCGCCAGCTTCTCGAAGCCCTCGAAGCACAGATACGCGCCGCCCAGCATCAGCAAGGGCGTGACCGCCCAAGGGATGAAGGCGCTGATCAGCAGGGCCGCCGGTACCAGAATGGCCTTGTTCATCAACGAACCCTTGGCCACCGCCCACACTACCGGCAGTTCGCGATCGGCCCGCACACCCGTCACCTGCTGGGCATTGAGCGCCAGGTCATCACCCAGCACACCTGCGGTTTTTTTTGCTGCCACTTTGGTCATCAGCGAGACATCGTCCAGCAACGTGGCGATATCGTCGATCAGTACCAGTAGACTGCTTCCTGCCATGTTTGCCTGCATCCGAATGAGTAAATGCCCAGAATTCTAGCCCAAAGCCGCTGCCTTGAGCGCCCGTCGGGCCCGGTGCTACCATGCCCGATCCCTCTTAGAGGTGGCCAGACACGAGGAAGATCCCTGACCATGAGCACCATTCGCGAGCGCAACAAGGAATTGATCCTGCGCGCAGCCAGCGAGGAATTCGCCGACAAGGGCTTCGCGGCCACCAAGACCAGCGATATTGCGGCCAAGGCCGGCTTGCCCAAGCCGAACGTGTATTACTATTTCAAGTCCAAGGACAACCTCTACCGTGAGGTGCTGGAAAGCATCATCGCGCCGATCATGCAGGCGTCCACGCCGTTCAATGCCGACGGTGACCCGAAAGAAGTGCTGAGCGCCTACATTCGCTCGAAAATCCGCATTTCCCGCGACTTGCCCCATGCTTCCAAGGTATTTGCCAGCGAGATCATGCACGGCGCTCCGCACCTGTCACCGAACCAGGTGGCGCAGTTGAACGAGCAGGCCCGGCACAACATCGAGTGCATCCAGCGCTGGATCGACAACGGGCAGATCGCCCATGTAGACGCGCACCACCTGATGTTCAGCATCTGGGCGGCCACCCAGACCTATGCCGATTTCGACTGGCAGATTTCTGCGGTGACCGGCAAGGCCAAGCTGGCCGACAGCGATTATGACGCAGCAGCCGAGACCATCATCCGCATGGTGCTCAAGGGCTGTGAGCCCGAGGTGGCCTGACAGGGCCAGTGGGGCTGCTTTGCAGCCCTTTCGCGACACAAGGCCGCTCCTACAGGGTTACGCGATTCCCCGTAGGAGCGGCCTTGTGTCGCGAAAGGGCCGCAACGCGGCCCCGGCTATCTTGAGCTTTACGCCGCTACTCCGGCATCCGCCAGCAACCCCACCTCCTCGATCGCACTGATCGCGCACTGTTCGTCGATATCCGACGTATCGCCGCTGATCCCGACAGCACCCAGTACCTTGCCGTCCTGATCACGAATCAGCACGCCCCCCGGCGCCGGCACCACCGGCCGTTCACCCATTCCGTTCAGCGCGGCAAAAAACGCCGGCCGCTGCTGCGCATCCAGCGCCAGCAAGCGCGAGCCCTTGCCCAGGGCTATCGCACCCCAGGCTTTGCCGGTGGCCACTTCCGGGCGGATCAGGCTGGCGCCATCTTCGCGCTGCAGCGCCAGCAGGTGGCCGCCAGCATCCAGCACCGCCACGGTCAGCGGCGCGGCGTTGATCTTGCGGCCCGCCGCCAGCGCGGCGTTTACCAGCCCAACGGCGACTTTCAGGTTCAAATCGTTCATGAAAAGGTCCTCTTCTTGTTGTGAGAAGCCCTGAGGGCAGTTGAAAACCGATGAACAAATAGAACACAACGAAGATTATTTTTGTATACAATATTTTGAAACGATCGTATGCGATCACGCAAACTCCCGTTTTCATGGGCGCTCTGAGGAAAGCCAAGTCAACCGATGAAAACCCATTGACCTACAGCGCTAGGCGTGAATACACTCTATCGCAAAGCAAGTTGTATACAATTACAAAATCAATGAGGCACAAACCATGAGCAAAATGAGAGCAATCGATGCAGCCGTTCTGGTCATGCGCCGTGAAGGTGTAGATACCGCGTTCGGCATCCCGGGGGCTGCCATCAATCCGCTGTACTCGGCCCTGAAGAAAGTCGGTGGCATCGATCACGTCCTCGCTCGCCACGTCGAAGGTGCCTCGCACATGGCCGAGGGCTACACCCGCGCCAACCCGGGCAACATCGGTGTGTGCATCGGCACCTCCGGCCCTGCCGGCACCGACATGGTCACCGGCTTGTACAGTGCCTCGGCCGACTCCATTCCTATTCTCTGCATCACCGGCCAGGCCCCGCGTGCGCGCCTGCACAAGGAAGACTTCCAGGCTGTCGATATCACCAGCATCGTCAAGCCGGTGACCAAGTGGGCGACCACGGTACTGGAGCCAGGCCAGGTGCCTTACGCTTTCCAGAAAGCCTTCTATGAAATGCGCACCGGCCGCCCAGGCCCGGTGCTGATCGACCTGCCGTTCGACGTGCAGATGGCCGAAATCGAATTCGACATCGACGCCTACGAGCCGCTGGCTATCAACAAACCTGCCGCCACCCGCGTGCAGGCCGAAAAAGCCCTGGCCATGCTCAATGACGCCGAGCGCCCGCTGCTGGTCGCCGGCGGCGGCATCATCAACGCCGACGCCAGCGACAAGCTGGTGGCGTTCGCTGAACTGACCGGCGTACCGGTAATCCCGACCCTGATGGGCTGGGGCACCATCCCGGACGACCACGCGCAGATGGTCGGCATGGTCGGCCTGCAGACGTCGCACCGCTACGGCAACGCCACCCTGCTCAAATCGGACCTGGTGTTCGGTATCGGTAACCGCTGGGCCAACCGCCACACCGGCTCCGTGGACGTCTACACCGAGGGCCGCAAATTCGTCCACGTGGACATCGAGCCAACCCAGATCGGCCGCGTGTTCACGCCGGACCTGGGGATCGTTTCCGACGCTGGCAAGGCGCTGGACGTACTCCTGGAAGTCGCCCGCGAGTGGCAAGCCGCTGGCAAGCTGAAATGCCGCAAGGCCTGGCTGGAAGACTGCCAGCAGCGCAAGGCCAGCCTGCAGCGCAAGACCCACTTCGACAATGTGCCGGTCAAGCCGCAGCGTGTGTACGAAGAAATGAACCAGGTGTTCGGCAAGGACACCTGCTACGTCAGCACCATTGGCCTGTCGCAGATTGCGGGCGCGCAGTTCCTGCACGTGTACAAGCCACGCCACTGGATCAACTGCGGCCAGGCCGGCCCGCTGGGCTGGACCATCCCTGCGGCACTGGGTGTGGTAAAGGCCGATCCGCAGCGCAAGGTCGTGGCGCTGTCGGGTGACTACGACTTCCAGTTCATGATCGAAGAGCTGGCGGTGGGCGCACAATTCAACCTGCCGTACGTTCATGTGCTGGTGAACAACGCCTACCTGGGCCTGATCCGCCAGGCGCAGCGTGGCTTCGACATGGATTACTGTGTACAACTGGCGTTCGAGAACATCAACTCGACAGACGCTGCCACCTACGGCGTTGACCACGTGGCCGTGGTCGAAGGCCTGGGCTGCAAGGCCCTGCGCGTGTTCGAACCGGCCGAGATCGCCCCTGCCCTGCTCAAGGCGCAGAAGATGGCCGAAGAGTTCCGCGTACCGGTAGTGGTCGAGGTCATTCTCGAGCGCGTCACCAACATTTCCATGGGCACCGAGATCAACGCGGTCAACGAGTTCGAAGACCTGGCGCTGGTCGGCAACGACGCGCCAACCGCCATCTCGATGCTGGACTGATCGCCTGACGCCCCCAGGCATGCCCTGGGGGCCTTCACCGCAAGGAGACAACTATGCCTCGCTTCGCTGCCAACCTGTCCATGCTGTTCACCGAACAGGACTTCCTGGCCCGCTTCAAGGCTGCCGCCGATGCTGGCTTCAGCGGCGTCGAATACCTCTTCCCGTACGACTACAGCGCGGCTGAAATCAAGCAGCAGCTGGACGCCAACGGCCTGACTCAGGTGCTGTTCAACCTGCCGGCCGGTGACTGGGCCAAAGGCGAGCGCGGGATCACCTGCCACCCCGACCGCGTCGAAGAATTCCGCGCGGGGGTCGACAAGGCCATCGAATACGCCAAGGTGCTGGGCAATACCCAGGTCAACGCCCTGGCCGGCATTCGCCCACAAGGCCTGCAGTGTGCCGACGTGCGCAAGACCTTCGTCGACAACCTCAAGTATGCCGCCGACAAACTCCAGGCCGCCGGCATCCGCCTGGTCATGGAAATGATCAACACCCGCGACATCCCTGGTTTCTACCTCAATACCACCCAGCAGGCCCTGGAAATCCAGGCCGAGGTGGGCAGCGACAACCTGTTCCTGCAGTACGACATCTACCACATGCAGATCATGGAAGGTGACCTGGCCCGGACCATGGAAGCCAACCTGAAGTTGATCAACCACATCCAGTTGGCCGACAACCCCGGCCGCAACGAGCCAGGCACCGGCGAGATCAACTACCGCTTCCTGTTCGAACACCTGGACCGCATCGGCTACCAGGGCTGGGTGGGCGCGGAATACAAGCCGCTGACCACCACCGAAGCAGGCCTGGGCTGGCTGAAAACCCATAACGCAATCTGAACGGCTGAACGCTAGCCCCCTGTGAAACACGAAACCCTGTGGGAGCGGGCATGCCCGCGAACACCGGCATAGCCGGTGCCATCCACCGAGTCGCCTGTTTCGCGGGCATGCCCGCACCCACAGCTTGAGACATCACAAATACAAAGAGGCATATTCTCATGGCTAAAATCGGTTTCATCGGCACCGGCATCATGGGCAAGCCCATGGCCCAGAACCTGCAAAAAGCAGGGCACAGCATTTTCGTTTCCACCCACCACGACGCCGCGCCAGCCGACCTGATCGCCGCCGGTGCAGTGGCCCTGGCCAACCCGAAAGAAGTGGCCCAGGAAGCCGAGTTCATCATCGTCATGGTGCCGGACACCCCACAAGTGGAAAGCGTGCTGTTCGGTGACAACGGCGTGGCCGAAGGCGTGGGTCCGAACAAGGTGGTGATCGACATGAGCTCGATCTCCCCTACTGCCACCAAAGCCTTTGCCGAAAAAATCAAGGCCACCGGCGCCGCCTACCTGGACGCCCCGGTGTCTGGTGGCGAAGTAGGTGCCAAGGCCGCGACCCTGAGCATCATGGTTGGCGGCTGCCCGAACGCTTTCGAGCGCGCCCTGCCACTGTTCCAGGCCATGGGCAAGAACATCACCCGTGTGGGTGGCAACGGTGACGGCCAGACCGCCAAGGTGGCCAACCAGATCATCGTCGCCCTGAATATCCAGGCTGTCAGCGAAGCGCTGCTGTTCGCCGCCAAGAACGGCGCCGACCCGGCCAAGGTGCGCGAAGCACTGATGGGTGGCTTTGCCTCGTCGAAAATCCTCGAGGTGCATGCCGAGCGCATGATCAAGGGCACCTTCGACCCGGGCTTCCGCATCAACCTGCACCAGAAAGACCTGAACCTGGCCCTGCAAGGCGCCAAGGAGCTGGGCATCAACCTGCCCAACACCTCCAATGCCCAGCAAGTGTTCAACACCTGCCAGGCCCTGGGTGGCGGCAACTGGGACCACTCGGCGCTGATCAAAGGCCTGGAACACATGGCCAACTTCTCGATCCGCGACGAGAGATAAGCTTCAAGCTGTGAGCCTCAAGTGGCAAGCGACAAGCGACAAGCGACAAGCGACAAGCGAGAGCAGATCTGCTTTTGCTTGTAGCTTGTAGCTTGTAGCTTGCAGCTTGCAGCTCGCAGCTCGCAGCTGTGGAGACCGCCCCTGGTTCAGCCTGCACGGAGGCGATTCCAGGGGCGTTTTTGATTGTGCAGAACAACAATAATTGGGAGCCTGCCATGTCGGTCGATCCGCAAAAAATTCTCCGCGACCTGTTCGACACAGCCATCGCCGCCGCCCACCCCCGTCAAGTTCTCGAACCCTACCTGCCCGCCGACCGTAGCGGCCGGGTCATCGTCATCGGCGCCGGCAAGGCCGCAGCCGCCATGGCCGAAGTGGTCGAGAAAAGCTGGCAGGGCGAAGTCTCCGGCCTGGTCGTCACCCGTTACGGCCACGGCGCCAACTGCCAGAAAATCGAGGTGGTCGAAGCCGCCCACCCGGTACCGGATGCCGCCGGCCTGGCCGTGGCCAAGCGCGTGCTGGAACTGGTCAGCAACCTCAATGAAGAAGACCGCGTCATATTCCTGCTCTCCGGCGGTGGCTCTGCCCTGCTGGCCCTGCCCGCCGAGGGCCTGACCCTGGCCGACAAGCAGCAGATCAACAAGGCACTGCTGAAATCCGGCGCCACCATCGGCGAGATGAACTGCGTGCGCAAGCACCTGTCGGCGATCAAGGGCGGCCGCCTGGCCAAGGCCTGCTGGCCGGCCACGGTCTACACCTATGCCATCTCCGATGTACCCGGCGACCTCGCCACGGTGATCGCTTCCGGCCCCACCGTGGCCGACCCGAGCACCTCGGCCGATGCCCTGGCCATTCTCAAGCGCTACAACATCGAAGCGCCAAAAGCGGTGATCGACTGGCTCAACAACCCGGCCTCGGAAACCGTCAAGGCCGACGACCCGACCCTGGCTCGCAGCCACTTCCAGCTGATTGCCAAGCCCCAGCAGTCGCTGGAAGCCGCCGCAGTCAAAGCGCGCCAGGCAGGCTTCAGCCCGCTGATCCTCGGCGACCTGGAAGGCGAATCGCGGGAAGTGGCCAAGGTGCATGCCGGCATCGCCCGGCAGATCGTGCTGCACGGCCAGCCGCTGAAGGCGCCCTGCGTGATCCTGTCCGGTGGCGAAACCACCGTGACCGTGCGCGGCAATGGTCGTGGCGGGCGCAATGCCGAGTTCCTGCTCAGCCTCACCGAAAGCCTGAAAGGGCTGCCGGGCGTGTACGCCTTGGCCGGTGACACCGACGGTATCGACGGCTCGGAAGAAAACGCCGGCGCCTTCATGACCCCGGCCAGTTACGCCAGCGCCGAAGCCCTGGGCCTGTCGGCCAGCGATGAGCTGGACAACAACAACGGCTATGGCTACTTCGCCGCGCTGGACGCGTTGATCGTCACCGAGCCGACTCGCACCAACGTCAACGACTTCCGCGCCATCCTGATCCTCGAGACTGCCCAATCATGACGCCTGATAAAAAAGTGAAGATCCTCGCCACCCTCGGCCCGGCGATCGAAGGCATCGACGACATCCGCCAACTGGTCGAAGCGGGGGTGAACATCTTCCGCCTCAATTTCAGCCACGGCGAACACGCCGACCACGCCCTGCGTTACCAGTGGATCCGCGAAGTCGAGCAGCAGTTGAACTACCCCCTGGGTATTCTCATGGACCTGCAAGGGCCCAAGCTACGGGTCGGCCGCTTTGCCGAAGGCAAGGTCCAGCTGCAACGCGGCCAGGCCCTGCGCCTGGACCTGGACACCACCCCGGGCGATAACCGCCGGGTCAACCTGCCGCACCCCGAGATCATCGCCGCCCTGGAGCCAGGCATGGACCTGCTGCTGGACGACGGCAAGCTGCGCCTGCGGGTAACCGCCAAGCACAGCGACGCGATCGACACCGAAGTGCTGAACGGTGGCGAGCTGTCGGACCGCAAGGGCGTCAACGTACCGCAAGCGGTGCTCGACCTCTCGCCGCTCACCGAAAAAGACCGCCGCGACCTGGCCTTTGGCCTGGAGCTGGGCGTGGACTGGGTCGCCCTGTCGTTCGTGCAGCGCCCTGAGGACATCGTTGAAGCGCGCCAGCTGATTGGCGGCCGCGCCTACCTGATGGCCAAAATCGAAAAACCGTCGGCAGTCGAGCACCTGCAAGCCATCGCCGAACTGGCCGACGCCATCATGGTGGCCCGCGGGGACCTGGGCGTGGAAGTGCCGGCCGAAAGCGTGCCGCAGATCCAGAAGCGCATCATTGGCACCTGCCGCCAGCTGGGCAAGCCAGTGGTGGTGGCCACGCAGATGCTCGAATCGATGCGTTTCTCGCCGGCACCGACCCGTGCCGAAGTCACCGACGTGGCCAACGCCGTGGCCGAGGGTGCCGACGCGGTGATGCTGTCGGCCGAAACCGCCTCGGGGGATTACCCGCTGGAGGCTGTGCAGATGATGAGCAAGATCATCCGCCAGGTCGAGAACGGCCCGGACTACCAGGCGCAGCTCGACGTCGGCCGGCCCAAGGCCGAAGCCACCGTATCGGACGCCATCAGCTGCGCGATCCGCCGTATCAGCGGCATCCTCCCGGTGGCGGTGCTGGTCAACTACAGCGAGTCGGGCGCCTCCACCCTGCGCGCTTCGCGTGAACGGCCACGGGCACCGATCCTCAACCTTACGCCCAACCTGAACACCGCGCGGCGCCTGAGCGTGGCCTGGGGTGTGCACTCGGTGGTCAACGACCGCCTGCGCCAGGTGGATGAGGTGGTCTCCACGGCCCTGGAAATTGCCCAGGCACAAGGCATGGCCAGCCGGGGCGACACACTGCTGATCACTGCCGGGGTGCCGTTCGGCAAACCTGGGTCGACCAACACGCTGCGGATCGAAACACTGATCTAAGCCACTGCATAGCCCCTGTGGGAGCGGGCGTGCCCGCGAATGCGTCAGTCCAGGCAACTTCGTTGACCCTGCTGGCCCTTTCGCGGGCACGCCCGCTCCCACAGCGTCGGTGGTGAAGCAAAGAATCGCGGAAAAACGAGGCCCAAAGAGGCCCACCGCTCCATCAACCTCACTGACTGCCCCATGTACAGCAAACATTTCGCCAACCCGTGCCCTGACTGGGCCACGGCGTTACTCAACGGCTTCAGCCAGGTGCTGCTGCTGCGCAACCCCCTGTGCGGCCTGTGCTGCCTGCTGGCCATCCTGCTGACTGCGCCAGACCTGGTCGGCGGCGCCCTGCTCGGCGCCCTCGCCGGCCTGCTCACTGCCCAGCGCCGCGGCTACGACCGTGCCGACCGCCAGGCCGGGCTGTATTGCTACAACGGCGTACTGATCGGCATCCTGATCAGCGCCGTGCTGCCCTGGTCGGCCATCCTGCCGCCCTTGATCATTGCCGCTGGCGGCCTTTCGAGCATCATCACCCACCAATGGCGCAAGCGCGGCGGCAAGCTGCTGGTTGCCTATACCGCGCCGTTCGTGCTGTTGGGCTGGGGCACGCTGTTGCTCGCCGAACCCTCGATGACCGGTTTCGTCGAAGCCGAACCGGTGTACGCCCTGGCCCGCGGCATAGGGCAGATCTTCCTGCTCGACCAGCCGTTGGCCGGGTTGCTGATCATCGTCGGCATGTTCATCGCCCTACCCTATGCGGCGATGTGGGCGGTAATTGGCTCGGCCATCGGGGGCGGCATGGCGCTGCTCACAGACCAGGCGCAAGCAGCGTGGATGGGCCTGGCTGGCTTCAACGCCGCGCTGGCGGCGCTGGCCTTCAGCAGGCAAGGCGAAAAACCCTGGGTGACGTTGCTGGCCATCGCTCTGGCCTTGCTGCTGCAACCGCTGTTCATGCTGCTGCCTGTAGCCGGCCTGACCGCGCCTTTTGTCGCCGCATGCTGGCTGATGCACACATGTGCGCACATTGCAGAGCAGTATCAACGCCGTATGTCTTCGACATAATCATTTGGCACTGCCCTCTCTCCTGCAGTTGAAACTGCCCCCCGCCTGGCTGGGTTGATGAAAGCATGGGTGGGTGGCACAATCTCGACCCTCTCGAAACCTTTTAACAGTAAGTGCCCCCCCCTGGCTCTGGACGTTGCAGGGATATGAGTATCGTCCTTTTTGAAGTAAGCACCCGATAGCTCGGCAAGTGGCGACTGAGCCACGACCTGTGCATCGATTCTCGGTGAGTTACCGGTGAATTCGAAAGTTGTAAAAGTTTCACTGTGAACCTTGATAACCTGCAAAGACTTGCCTTTGTATTCTGCTTTGGCAAGCGGCTTCAAATGGGCTTTCAAATCCCTCTTAGTCAAGCCGAACCGCGAAAGATGTCCCGTCAAGCCCGTCCTCTGTCCCATCTGCCCTGATGGGTCGACTTTGTTCACAGGGTCACCAGTGCAGTAGGAATACGCATTGATACCCCCCTCACCAAATGGACTGATGCTGTCGGGACTCGTGAAGCGCATCAGCGATGGCGCGTAACACCGATAACCCTGTCCCAGCAGATAGCCTGAAAGATATTGATCGAACACTTGGCCTGCGTAAGCCAATATGTTCAAAGGTGACGAACCTGCCAGGTAGCCAAATGGCGAATAGGCGTTAGCCTGATTGGGTTTTATTTTCAAAGAGATCATGACCGCTCCAGTTGCCACCTCTGCCCCCCCATGCTCTCCCCAAAGCACAAGGTCGGGAAACTGACAGAAATATCAGTTGCATTCGCAGGTAACCAATTGCAGATGGGCAATCAATCCTTCTAGGCTTCCCACTTCAGTACTACGAGCCAATAAACATGCCTGTATCGCAATCCCTAAGGGAACGCCTCTACATCATGGTCTTCCAGACCGACACCGTGGCTGGAAGGCGCTTCGACAAGATCCTCCTACTGATCATCCTCGCCAGCCTGGTCACGGTGATCCTCGACAGCATCGACGAAGTGCACCAGGGCTACGCCGGCCTGCTGGCCGGTATCGAATGGGGCTTTACCGCGATCTTCCTGGCCGAGTACCTCACCCGCCTGTACTGCTCGCCCAAGCCGCTGCGCTATGCCTTCAGTTTCTATGGGCTGGTCGATTTACTGGCGATCGTGCCGGGGATCATCGCGCTTTATTACAGCGACGCCCAATACCTGCTGATCGTCCGCGTCATCCGCATGCTGCGGATCTTCCGCGTGCTCAAGCTCAGCCCGTACCTCAAGCAGGCCCATTACCTGATCGACGCGCTGCGCGGTAGCAAGCAGAAGATCATCGTGTTTCTGGTCACGGTATCGACCTTGGTCACGGTGTTCGGCACGCTGATGTATGTGATCGAAGGGCCGGAGCACGGTTTCACCAGCATTCCCAAGGGCATCTACTGGGCGATCGTCACCCTGACCACCGTGGGCTTTGGCGACATCGTGCCGAAGACGCCCTTGGGTCAGGTGATTTCGTCGATGGTGATGATCATCGGTTATTCGATCATTGCCGTGCCTACCGGGATCTTTACTGCAGAGCTGGCCAACGCCATGCGGGGTGAGCAGCTGCAGCATGATTGCCCGGTCTGCAAGAAAAAGACCCATGAACAAAGCGCGGCGTTCTGCTCGCGGTGCGGGAATGGGTTATTCCCCAAAGCGTGACAGCGCCTGCGCCGGCCTCTTCGCGGGTGAACCCGCTCCTACAACAGGCCCGGGCCGTGCGCGGTCCCGTAGGAGCGGGTTTACCCGCGAAGAGGCCGGCACAGGCAGAAGCAGAAGCATAACCAAAGCATTTTTTGTTCTTTAACCCGCACAAATCCAACCGCTATAGTCGCTGGCAATCTGCCTCGATTACCGCCAAGTACAAGGAAGCAACGTGAAAAGACTCTTCACCGCCTCGCTGCTCGCCGCAGGCCTGGCCTTGGGCAACATCGCCCAGGCCGCCCCGACCCTGCTCAACGTTTCCTACGACGTGATGCGCGACTTCTACAAGGACTACAACCCGGCCTTCCAGAAACACTGGGAAGCCGAGCACAAAGAGAAGGTCAACGTGCAAATGTCCTTCGGCGGCTCGAGCAAGCAGGCACGGGCAGTGATCGACGGGCTGCCGGCCGACGTCATTACCATGAACATGGCCACCGACATCAACGCCCTGGCCGACAACGGCAAGCTGGTGCCGGACAACTGGGTGAGCCGCCTGCCGAACAACAGCGCGCCGTTCACCTCGGCCACCGTGTTCATCGTGCGCAAGGGCAACCCGAAAGCCCTGAAAGATTGGCCCGACCTGCTCAAGGACGGTGTGCAGGTGATCGTGCCCAACCCGAAGACTTCGGGTAACGGCCGTTACACCTACCTGTCGGCATGGGGTTATGTACTCAAGCAGGGCGGTGACGAGGCCAAGGCCCGTGACTTCGTCGGCAAGCTGTTCAAACAGGCCCCGGTGCTGGATACCGGTGGCCGTGCTGCCACCACCACCTTCATGACCAACCAGATTGGTGATGTGCTGGTAACCTTCGAGAACGAAGCCGAAATGATCGCCCGCGAGTTCGGCCGCGACCAGTTCGAAGTGGTTTACCCGAGCGTGTCGGCCGAAGCCGAACCTCCGGTTAGCGTGGTCGACAAGGTGGTGGCCAGGAAAGGCACCCAGGCCGTGGCCGAGGAATACCTGAAGTACCTGTGGTCGCCAGCGGCCCAGGAAATTGCCGCACAGAACTACCTGCGTCCACGCGATGCGACGGTGCTGGCGAAGTACACCGACCGGTTCCCGAAGGTGGACTTCCTGTCGGTGGAGAAAACCTTTGGTGACTGGCGCACCGTGCAGAAGACCCACTTCAATGATGGTGGGGTATTTGACCAGATCTATACCGGTCAGTAATTGATTTAGGCAGGCCCGGCCCCTTCGCGGGCAAGCCCGCTCCCACAGAATCGTGCAAAACCCAGGCCTACGATAATCCTGTGGGAGCGGGCTTGCCCGCGAGGGGGCCGGACCAGGCGACATCAAGCCTGGCGGAACACCAACGCCTTCAGCCCCCCCGCCGGGTCCACATCGGGAAATTCCGGTGGGTTCTCCAGCCGCTCGACAAACGCCAAAGAAGGCGCCTGCTCGGCCATCCCATCGATCAGGAATTCCGGCCCGATACCCGGGTCGTTGACACACGCCAGGACCGTTCCCCCCGCATTCAGCAACTCCGGCAGTCGCCGCAGGATCTTCGCGTAATCCTGGGTCAACACAAAGCTGCCACGCTGGAAGGTAGGCGGGTCGATGATGATCAGGTCGTAAGGCCCGTACTTGCGCACCTTGCCCCATGACTTGAACAACTCATGCCCCAGATACGCCACCCGCGACGCATCGTGGTCATTCAAGCGATGGTTGTCCCGGCCCCGCGACAACGCCGACTTGGCCATGTCGAGGTTCACCACCTGCTCGGCACCGCCGGCAATTGCTGCCACCGAAAAGCCACAGGTGTAGGCGAACAGGTTCAGCACGCGCTTGCCCGCCGCCTGCTCACGCACCCAGCGCCGGCCGTAGCGCATGTCAAGGAACAGGCCGTTGTTCTGTCGCACGCCCAGGTCCAACAGGTAGGTAAGGCCGTCCTCTATCACCTCGCGCTGCTGGCACGGCTCGCCCATCAGCCACTGGCCGGGGCTGTCGGGCAGGTAGCGGTGCTGTACGAGGATGGCCTGGCCGGACCATTGCGGGCGCTCGGCAACGGCACGCAGCATGGCCTCCAGCTCGGCCAGTTGGCCTTCAGGCATCTCGCGGAACAATGCGACCGATAACACACCTTGCAGCCAGTCGACGGTGACTTGCTCCAGGCCCGCCCAGCAGCGGCCACGGCCGTGGAACAGGCGGCGGGTTTCCTGCGGGGCAGGGTCGAGGGCGGCGAGCAGGTGTTGCTCGAGGGTGTGGATTGGCGAAGTCATGGTGGGTCGCAAGCTGGCAAAGAGCGGCATTCTACCTTGCTGGCCTCTTCGCGGGTAAACCCGCGAAGAGGCCAGCAAGGTCAGCTCAATGCTTGACTGCAAATCGCGTAGGTCGGAACCACCACCCCTGCTGCATACCCGCCGCAGCCAGCAGGATCAACCCTACTCCCAGCCACTGCAGCGGGGCCAACCGGTGTCCGAACGCCACCCAATCCACCAGAATCGCCGCAACCGGGTAGATGAATGACAACGCACCGGTGAAGGCTGTGGGCAAGCGCTGGATGGCGCTGTACAGCAGCACGTACATCACACCGGTATGGACAATGCCCAGGGTCACCAGGCTGGCCAATGCTGGCACCTCACCCGGCAATCCACCAAGCTTGACCCACGGCGCCAGTAGTAGCACCCCGGTCATGACCTGGATCAGCGCTATCAAATGCGGGGGTGTGCCTTTCAGCCGCTTGATGATCAATGCAGCAATCGCATACAAGAACGCCGCGCCCAGTGCCAGCGCAATGCCGAGCAGATAGTCTTCACCAGTCCCCTGCCCTGCACCATGTGCACTGACGATGGCCAGCATGCCGAGAAACGCCACACTCAGCCAGGTGACCTTGGCCAACGTGATCTTCTCGCCCAGAAACAGCGCCGCCAGCCCCACCAGCATGAACGGCTGCACGTTGTACACCGCCGTGCCGATGGCGATCGACGCCCGTGAATACGAAGCAAACAACAGCACCCAGTTGCCGACAATGGCCACACCACTGGCAATCGCCAACAGGACCGCCGTGCGGCTGATCACCCCCGGCCGCAAAAAGCCGAACGCGGCGCAGATCACCAACAGGGTCACGGCGCCGAACACGCAGCGCCAGAACACCACCTCAAGCACCGGCTGGCCAGACACCAGCACGAACCAGCCGATGGTCCCGGAAATCAGCATGGCAGCGACCATTTCCAGCGAGCCACGGCGCAATGAACTGTCCATCTCATACCTCCCGTTGACGATGGCAACAGTATGCAAAGGTTAGCGGTGGGCCATCCAGCGGATAACGAAGGCCGGTTTGCGGTCTTGCCTTTACTATCAAGGCAAATCACCAGAATTACCTGACGAGAAAAACATGACCGATGCCATCGACCAATTACTGATCAATGCACTGATGGAGGACTCGCGCCGCTCGCTCAAGGCATTGGCGCAGGTCAGCGGGCTGTCCGCGCCCAGCGTCAGCGAGCGCCTGCGCCGGCTGGAGGCACGCGGCGTGCTGCGCGGTTACACCGTGGAGGTCGACCCGCGCGCCTTTGGTTACCAGTTGCAGGCCATCGTGCGCATTCGCCCGCTGCCGGGGCAGTTACAGGAAGTGGAGCGGCAAATCATTGCCATCCCCGAGTTCACCGAGTGCGACAAGGTTACTGGCGAGGATTGCTTCATCGCCCGGCTGCATGTGCGCTCGATGGAGCAACTGGACACCCTGCTCGACCGCATCAATGTGCTGGCCGAGACCAACACCGCAATCATCAAGAAGAGCCCGGTGAAGCGGCGGTTGCCGCCGATGGATTGATTTTTTCCTGCGCGGCCCTCTCGCGGGCATGCCTGCTCCCAAAGGTTTCGAGATTGCTGGAACTCATTGTGGGAGCGGGCGTGCCCGCGAAAGGGCCGGCGCAGAAAAAGTTGACTGTTTTTTGTACACAGGAATGTCACCTTAAGTGCCATTTTTGTGTGCACTTTTTCAAGGTAACGCCCCAATACGTTACACCCGCCTCACAACAAATTTTGACCATTCGATCAACTAAGTTGCGGTCTTGAAAATTAAACCTGCTCATCTGGTCAACTTATAGCTCCATAATTTCATAAACTTATCTTTCAACAAGACAAATACCAAAAACTTCCCCGTCTAAAGTTGACTTTTCCTTGGCACAAAAATGGCTTTTGTGTGTTCGTGTTTTGTATACAACTCAAACAAAACATAAATACACAAAAACCCGCGACGCCGACCCAATGTTGGCCGCCGCGCCCAGAACCCTGTGATGCCAACGCTGCACCGACGAGATGGCGAGCCCGTGCGCATGCCCGCTCATCGCAGTCACTGTGCATCAGGAGCCGCCGGAATGAGTAGCAGCCTCGACCTTGCCCCTGAACAATCCGTCGCCAGCACCCACCCCGCTTCCACACTTGCCGGCAGCCAGCCGGAACTGGCGCTGAGCCCACGCCTGCATAACCGCGACCTCGCCCCGACGCGCACCGAAGGCCGCCGCTGGGGTGGCTACAGCATCTTCGCGTTGTGGACAAACGATGTGCACAATATCGCCAACTATTCGTTCGCCATGGGCTTATTCGCCCTCGGCCTGGGTGGCTGGCAAATCCTGCTGTCGCTGGCGATCGGCGCGGCGCTGGTGTACTTCTTCATGAACCTGTCCGGCTACATGGGGCAGAAAACAGGGGTACCGTTCCCGGTCATCAGCCGCATCGCCTTCGGCATCCACGGCGCGCAGATTCCGGCGCTGATCCGCGCGGTCATCGCCATTGCCTGGTTCGGTATCCAGACCTACCTGGCCTCGGTGGTGCTGCGTGTGCTGCTCACCGCCGTGTGGCCGCAACTGGCCAGCTACGACCACGACAGCATCCTCGGGCTGTCGAGCCTGGGCTGGGTGTGTTTCGTGGCGATCTGGCTGGTGCAGCTGGTGATCCTTGCCTACGGCATGGAGATGGTGCGCCGCTACGAAGGCTTTGCCGGCCCGGTCATCCTGCTGACCGTGGCTGCGCTGGCCGTGTTCATGTACTTCAGGGCCGACGCGCGCATCGCCTGGTCGGTGGCCGAGCCGCTGAGCGGTTATGAGATGTGGCGCAACATCTTTGCTGGCGGTGCCCTGTGGCTGGCGATCTACGGCACCCTGGTGCTCAACTTCTGTGACTTTGCCCGCTCCTCGCCGTGCCGCAAGACCATACGCGTAGGCAACTTCTGGGGCCTGCCGGTGAACATCCTGGTGTTCGCGGTGATCACCGTGGTGCTGTGCGGCGCGCAGTTCCAGATCAATGGCCAGATCATCGACAGCCCGACGCAGATCGTCGCCGCTATTCCCAGCACAACGTTCCTGGTACTCGGCTGCCTCGCCTTCCTGATCGTCACCGTGGCGGTGAACATCATGGCCAACTTCGTCGCCCCGGCGTTCGTGCTCAGCAACCTCGCCCCGCGCCACCTCAACTTCCGCCGCGCCGGGTTGATCAGCGCCACCGTCGCCGTGCTGATCCTGCCGTGGAACCTGTACAACAGCCCGCTGGTGATCGTGTATTTCCTCTCTGGCCTGGGCGCCCTGCTAGGCCCGCTGTACGGGGTGATCATGTCCGACTACTGGTTGCTGCGCAAAGGCTGCATCAACGTGCCGGAGCTGTACACCGAACACCCGACCGGCGCCTACCACTACAGCAAGGGCATCAACCTGCGCGCCGTGGCCGCCTTCGTACCCGCCGCACTGCTGGCCATTGTCCTGGCCCTGGTGCCGAACTTCCATGGCATCGCACCGTTCTCCTGGCTGATCGGTGCCGGCATCGCCGCCGCCATCTACCTGCTGATCGCACCACGCAACCGCCAATACCACGACGTCAGCGGCGAGTGCATTGCCGTCGACCACAGCTGCCATTAATCAGGGAGGACTGCCCATGCGTATTCTGATCGCCAACGTCAACACCACCGAAGCCATCACCGACGCCATTGCCGAGCAGGCCCGTGCGGTCGCCGCGCCCGGCACTGAAATCATCGGCCTTACCCCATGGTTTGGCGCCGAGTCGGTGGAAGGCAATTTCGAAAGCTACCTAGCCGCCATCGCGGTGATGGACCGCGTGCTGGCCTACGATGGCCCGTACGACGCCGTGATCCAGGCCGGTTACGGCGAACATGGCCGCGAAGGTCTGCAGGAACTGCTCAACGTGCCGGTGGTGGACATTACCGATGCCGCCGCCAGCACGGCCATGTACCTGGGCCATGCCTACTCGGTGGTGACCACCCTGGACCGTACCGTGCCGCTGATCGAAGACCGCCTGAAACTGTCGGGCCTGTATGACCGCTGCGCCTCCGTGCGGGCCAGCGGGCTGGCGGTACTGGAACTGGAAGCCGACCCGCAGCGGGCCGTGGAAGCGATTGTCGAGCAGGCCGAACGCGCCGTGCGTGACGACAAGGCCGAGGTGATCTGCCTGGGTTGCGGCGGCATGGCCGGGCTGGACGAGCAGATTCGCCAGCGCACGGGGGTGCCGGTGGTGGATGGGGTGAGTGCGGCGGTGACCATTGCCGAGTCGCTGGTGCGCATGGGGTTGAGTACCTCCAAGGTGCGCACCTATGCCACGCCGCGGGTGAAGAAGGTGGTGGGTTGGCCGATGCGGTTCGGCCGCTAGTCCTTTAGTTGCCAGTACCGGCCTCTTCGCGGGCACGCCCGCTCCCACCGGCTAACCACAAGCCTTAAGGCTGTGGGGTCCCTGTGGGAGCGGGCGTGCCCGCGAAGAGGCCGGCACAGGCCAACACATCACCCGGGCCAACCGCTGCACTGCCATAGCCAAGCACTAAAACCCTCATGTCGGGCAGCTATGCGCTCCGTCATTCAAACCCTGGCGCACGTTACGGCTGAGCAGGGTGGCCTTGCCGTCATGCCAGGTGAGGGTCAGTACGTAAAGGGTGTCAAAGTCATCGCCACGCCAGTCCTCGGTAATCACCCGGTCTTCACCCAGGGCCTTGCCGGCCACGGTGTTGATCAGTTCCGGCAGGTAGCCGTGGGACCAGGCGGTGTACACTGTAGCGTTGCGGTATTTGTCGCTCAGCAACTCATCGGCCAGCTCATCGGTGTCGTTGGCGCCGTAGTCGATGTTCACCGGCAGACCGAGGCGGATGGCGCTGGGGGTAATGGTCATCAGCGGGCGGATATAGCTATAGCTTTCGTCCATGCTGCCTTCCTCGACATGCCGCGAAGGGTTGGCGGCAAACACGAAGTCCGCCTTGCCGAAGCGCTCGGGCAGCAGCGTGGCCAGGTCCAGCGCCCGGTTGAGGCCCTGGCAGTTTAACTGGCCCAAGCCCTCGCCCGGTTTCTCGGCATGGCGCAGGAACACCAGCGTCTGGGTGCCATCCACCGGTTGCGCGCGGCTTTCGACAGCCTCCAGCGCCAGCGGTACGGCGACAGCTGTAAGCACCAGGCTCAGCAGCAGGTGACGGTGACGGCGGAAGAATGTTGGCAACTTCATCAAGGCAGGCTCGTGTGGCAGAGAAAATCGGGTTACCCGCCACATCGCCCCGGCAATTGCGGGACGCTATCAGTAGTGAAGGCCATCCTTGGCAACGAGTGAGGGTCAGAGTGCCCTGAACCCGTTTGGTTCCTCCCTGGAGGTGGATGCCGTTCCCTAGGCAAGGCCTAAGTTACGGCATGGGTGTTGCGCAATTGTGTACGGTGCAAGAACCTGCGGTTGCACTGCAGCCGCTCAATCATCCCGCGTCAGCACTTCCAGCAACTCGATCTCGAAGGTCAGGTCCGAATTCGGCGGAATCGCCCCCACACTGCGCTCGCCATAGCCCAGGTGCGCCGGTACCAGCAGCTTGCGTTTGCCGCCCACGCGCATGCCCATCAGGCCCTGGTCCCAGCCTTTGATCACCCGGCCGCTGCCGATCACGCACTGGAACGGCTTGCCGCGCGACCAGGACGAATCGAACTCACTGCCATCGGCCAGCCAGCCGGTGTACTGGGTAGTGATCAGGGCGCCTTTGACGGCGGCTTTGCCGTCCCCCTCGACCAGTTCAATGATCTGCAGTTCTTGGCTCACAGGCATACTCCAACGCTTGAAAACAAAGCCGCCCTTTTCTCAGGAATGCACCGGTTTGGCAAGCGCGCGTGGTGTTTCGTGCTGGCGCATCGACCACAGCACACCGCCCACCACCAGCACGATCGCCGCCGCTTCCAGCAGGCTTGGCCCGGTCTGCCGCCAGAGAAAGGCGTACAACAGCGCGAACAGGGTCTCGAACACAATCAGTTGCCCACTCAAGGTCAACGGCAAGCGTTTGGACGCGGCATTCCACAAAGCCATGGCCAACCACGAACCGAGCACCGCGCAGCCCAGGCTGGCCGCCCAGAACAGCCACCAGCGCGACATCGGCGCTTCTACCTGCAGTTGCTGCGGCTGCCACACCGCCAGGCCGGCGACCATCAGCAGGCTGGCCAGGCCTGTCATGACCCCACACAGCACCGACCATTGGTGGCTGTCAAAATGCCCGCACTGCTTCAGGTAGCGGCTGTTCTGCACGGCGTACCAGGTCCAGCAGGCCAACGCTGCCAGCGCGTAAAGCAGGCCCATCAGTTTGTCGCCGATGTCGCCGGGGGCGAAGGCGAAGGTTTCCAGGTTGATGCACAGCATGCCGGCAAGGATCAGCGCCAGCGGGCCGACCAGCCGCGCCAAAGGCACTGCGCCACTGTCATTACGCCCGTACAAGGTGATGGTCAGCGGCAGCACGCCGACGATCAGCGAAGCCGGGGCCACGCCCAGGCGCTGGATCGCTGCAACCAGGAACACGAAGTACACCAGGTTGCCGATCACTGCCAGGCGCAGCAGCATCCATGCATCGCTCGCGGTCAGCTGGCGCAGCTGGCGGGCCATGGGCAAGGCCAGCAACAGTGAGATCACGCCCACCATCAGGTAGCGCACGCTGCTCAGCAGCATCGGGTTGAACTCGGGCAACAGTTCGGGAACCATCAGCACCATGCCCCATAACGCACCGGCCATGCCGGCGTACACCACACCGCGTTTCACGTGTCTGCTCCTGTTTGAAGATGAGCGCAGGCTACCTGTGCGCGGGGTATCGGGCAAAAGATCAATTTGCATGGTGGCATTCCCTGGAGGAATGGCTCAGCGCTGATTATGATGCTGGCAATACTGGCCCTATCGCCGGCAAGCCGGCTCCCACAGGTATCGCGCAGGCCTGAGCATTGTGCGGTCCCTGTGGGAGCTGGCTTGCCGGCGATAGGGCCGGTGCAGCCAACCCGTTGCCCGGAATCGACCATGAGCCGCTACAGCCGCCACCTGCCCCCGCTTGATACCCTGATCGCCTTCGAGGCAGTGGCCCGCACGGGCAGCTTCACCCGCGCCGCCGGCGAGCTGTACCTGACCCAGAGCGCAGTGTCCAAGCAGATTCGCCTGCTCGAAGACCAGCTCGGCACGCAGCTGTTCGAACGCCGCGCCCGGGGCATTGCGCTGACCACTGCCGGCGAGCACTTTCATGGTTTTGTCGAGCCGATGCTGGACAAGCTGCTGGCCAACGTCCAGCGCCTTAAAAGCGGCCACGGCAGCCGCCATGTCAGCGTCATCTGCACCCACGCCGTGGCGCAATACTGGCTGTTCCCGCGCCTGCTGCGCTTCAACGAACAACACCCCGGGCTGACCGTGAACATCCACGCCAGCAATGACATCAACGAGAGCCTGGTGGCCGACTACGACTTCGGTATTCTCTACGGGCATGGCCGCTGGCGCTCGCTGCAGGCCAGCAAGCTGTTCGACGAAGTGATCTACCCGATTGCCAGCAACAACTGGGACCTGCGCCAGGTCGACAGCCTGACGGCGCTGCAGGCGCTGCCGCTGATCCAGCTCGATGCCTCGGCCTGGAACTGCCTGGACTGGCATGACTGGTTCGCCCACTTTGGCCTGCGCTACCAGGCACCGGCCGACGCACCCACCTTCAACCAGGTGAACCTGGTGTTCGACGCGGTGATGCAAGGCATGGGCGTGGGCCTTGGCTGGGAGTCCATGGCCCGTGACCGTATCAACAGCGGCCTGATCCGCCAGGTGTGCGATTTCGAGGTCCGCACCGGCCAGGCCGACTACTTGGTGCATGACCGCCAGACCCTGCCCTCGCCCGCCGCCCAAGTGTTTGCCGAGTGGCTGCTGGCGCAGGCCTGAATCAGCTGTTCTGCTCGAAGACTTCCTCGCCGGTCAGTTCCCTGGTCTGGTTGGCGAAGCAGTACCAGGCGGGTTTCTCTTCGACGAAAATCTGCATGTTGAAATCCCAGTCCTGGTCGCCATCGAGCAGGCCGACCGGTATGGCATGGAAGTCGTTGGCCTTGAGCCGGTAGTACAAGTGCGTGCCGCACTGGCCGCAAAAAGCACGCTGTGCCCAGTCGGACGAGTCATACACGCTGGGTGCACGCCCCTCGATCAGCGGGGGCTTGCTGCAATCAACCACCAGCAGCGGGCCACCGGTCCACTTGCGGCACATGCTGCAATGGCAGGCGCTGATGTGGGTATTGTCGACGGTGACGGTAAGCCGGGTGGCGCCGCACAGGCAGGTGCCGTGTTTTTCCAGGGCCATGGCTGGCTCCTTGAACAGGGGTTGGGCCATGTAGGAGCGGCCTTGTGTCGCGATCGGGCTGCAAAGCAGCCCCCGGATTGACGCATCAACGCGAAAATCGAGGGGCCGCGTTGCGGCCCGATCGCGACACAAGGCCGCTTCTACAGGCAGACGGTGTCAGCCTGTTAAATATAGACAGTTCCGCGCAGGTACAACGCCGCCCGCCCGCTGATGATCACCCGGCCATTACCCGGCACTTCACACAGCAACTGCCCTTTGCGCGCCCCGCCCTGCTCGCACGCCAGCACCTGCTTGCCCAGCCGCTCGGCCCACACTGGCGCGAGCGAGGTATGCGCCGAACCCGTCACCGGGTCTTCGTTCACACCCACGTTGGGGCCGAACCAGCGGGTGACGAAATCAAAACCACGTCCTGCAGCAGTCACCGCAATGCCGCGCACATCGAAGGCCGACAGTGCAACGAAGTCTGGCTTCAGGGTATCGAGCAGCAATGCGTCATCGATCACCACCACATAGTCGTCACTGCGGTACAGCGCCTGCGCCTGGCTCAGGCCCAGCGCTTGCAGCAGCCCCTGCGGCATGTCTTCGGCGAAGGGCTGCTTGGCCGGGAAGTCCATGGCCAACAGGCCGTCCGCACCGCGGCTGACGCGCAGTTCGCCACTGCGGGTATTGAAACGCAGCACCTGCGCCTGCTCGCCCAGTTGTTCGAACAGCACGTAGGCCGAGGCCAAGGTGGCGTGGCCGCACAGGTCGACTTCCACGGCCGGGGTGAACCAACGCAGGTCGTAGGTTTCGCCATTGCGCACGATGTAGGCGGTTTCCGACAGGTTGTTCTCTTCGGCAATGCGTTGCAGTACATCGTCCGGCAGCCAGCTTTGCAGGGGAATCACAGCTGCCGGGTTGCCGCCGAACGGCTCAGCGGAAAAGGCATCGACCTGGAAAATTTCGAGTTGCATGCACACGCTCCTTGTTGCCTGGGCGCTGCCAGGCAGATGTCTGAATAGGGTTACGGGCGTATAGGCGTCAATACCGGCTCACCGGCAAAAAACGCCTGCAGGTTGCGCAGCACCAGGGTCACCGTGTCGCGCGCCGCCTCGGGTGACTGGCCGGCTACATGGGGCGTTAGCACGGTGTTGGCCAGGGTTTTCAAGGCATCGGGCACGGCCGGCTCGTCGTCGAACACATCCAGCGCGGCGCCGGCCAGTTGGCCACGTTGCAGTGCGGCAACCAGCGCCTGGGTGTCGACCACGCTGGCCCGGGCGATATTCACCAGATAGCCCTCGGCGCCCAGCGCCTCCAGCACCCGGGCATCGACCAGATGCCGGGTACTGGCACCACCGGGGGTGGCCACGACCAGGATATCCACGGCATCGGCCAGGTGTTGTGGGCTGTCATACCAGGTGTAGGGCACACCCTGGCGCAGGGTGCGGCTGTGGTAGCTGACGGGCATGTCGAAGCCGAGGTGGGCGCGCTTGGCGATGGCCAGGCCTACGGCGCCGAGGCCGAGAATGCCCAGGCGCTTACCGCTTACCGAGGGGCTGATCACCCGGTTCCACTCGCCGCGGCGAGTGCTGGCATCGCCGCGGGGGATGTCGCGCAGCAGGGCCAGCAGCAGGGCCAGGGTGTGATCGGCAACGGCAGCAGCATTGGCCCCGGCGCCGTTGGTGACGGTAATGCCGCGTGCGGCGGCGGCGGCCAGGTCGACTTGTTCATAGCCGGCACCGATGACGCAGATGATCTGCAGGTTGGGCAATGCATCTATTTCGACAGCGGTCAGGCCCAATGGGCCGCGGGTGAGCACGGCGTCGATTTGATTGGCGTGGCGCTGGATGGCATCAGCCCGCTGTTGGGGTGACGGGGCACGAATAAGGCGGTAACCGGCCTGCTCCAGCAAGGGCAGGTAATCATCGACGGTTTCCACGAGTACCAAGACTGTCTTGTGCATGCCACCTCCGTTCACGAAGGGGCATTATGCGGACTTACGCTACAGTACAGTCAATGGCTAATTACCGTTCGAACTGTACTGTACGGGTACCCCTGGCAGTGGGTAGGGCCTGGCAAGCTCGCTATTGCGCGAATGCACGCCCCAACCCACCTGGCACCCCGCTGCTGTCGGTTTCCTGCCAAGGGCCATTCGGGCCTAGTGACCAGCTCCAACCATTGTCGAAGCGGTAGTAGGTCCGCTGCCGGTAGAACGTGTTGGGTTGTTTATCCAGCACATAGACGCCCAGTTTCGGGTCCCAGTGGCTGGCACCGCCCGGCGGTGGCGCGAAGCTGGCCGAGGTTCGCGGCATCGGCTTGGGAATGGCCGCCGGTCTGCCCGGCTGGGTAGAAGGCTGGCCGCCGGGCAATGGCTTGACCACCGGTCCCTGGGGCGGCACCCGCTCTATCGGCGGGTGCTCGTAGGGCTGCTGCGTCGTACACGCAGACAAACCCAGGGCCAGGGTAATCAGGGTCAGGCGGACGGCGCTGTGCATGGCATTGCTCTCTTACGGATCGGGGCTGTCGATGGTCAGGTGTTGGGTGGCCTGGGTCGCGCTGGACAGGGGTGCACCTTGGCCGATCCACTCACCTTGGGTCGGCTGCCCAGCACGCGACACACGTGCCATCAGTTGGACTTCGGCGAAGTCGGACAGTTTCATCTGCGGCATCATCGCGTCCGCATCAGACAACTCGACCTCGATCGGCAACTGCGCCACTGTCACCCGCTTGGCCGCCAACGGCATCGGTGGGCCATTACTGGCGCGGGCAAAGATGAACACGGTGTCGTCCGGCTTGACCTTGTCCCGCAACGCCGCCGCCAGCTCCACCCGCACCTTCAGGCGCGCCGCGACCGGCGCGGTTTCGCCCGCCGGTGCCGGCGAGCTGCCCAGGCGCTCGGCAGCGCGGTCGATGCCGCCTTGCAATGCCGCGCGCGATGCATCGCCCTCGGGCAACTGCGCCAGCAAACGCTGCCAGTAATCGATGGCTTGCTGGTAACGCTCGCCTTCGAAAGCGGCAATACCGCGCAGCCCCAGGCTGGTAACTTCGTTGGGGTCGCCCTTCAAGGCTTCGTCGGTGAGGGCCTGCAGCTGTGGGCTCCACTGTTTGTCAGCAGCAAAATACAGGGCTTGCGCCCACTGCCCCAGCAGCTCTGGCTGACGCCCGGCCAGGGCCACGGCACGTTCAAAGGTACGCGCAGCATCTGCCGGGCGCTGCTCGGCCATGTAGGCACGGCCGAGGAAATACACGGCTTCGGCCGAGTCTGGCTGGGCTTGCACCACACGCTCCAGGCGCGTGGTCATTTCCTCCATCGACTTCGGCGCCTGGGCCAACTCCTGGGTCAGGGCCACCTTGTCGGCTGCGCCAAAATGCAGGTACAACCCCAACGCCAGCACCGGCACCAACACCGCGGCCAGCAGGGGTAGTGCCTTGCCCAGGTGGCCTTGGCGCGGGGCGTCAGCGCCCTCGGTGTCGGCCAGCAGCTCACGGGCGGCTTCGTCGCGGCCCTGGGCCAACTGCGCTGCGTCAAGTACCCCGGCAGCCTGCTGCGCAGCCAGTTCGGCGACCCGCTCCTGATACAGGGCCACATTCAGGGCGGTACGGTCTTCTTCCTGCTGGCGACGACGGCCACGCAGGATCGGAATCAGCAGGAAGCTGAGGGCAGCGAGCAACAACAGGCCCGCGCTAAGCCAGAATTCAATCATGGGTCGGTTCTTTTTCCAGCAGTATGGCGAGACGCTCGCGTTCTTCAGCAGACAATGCATCGGTGCCTGGCGTGGCACTGCCACGACGCCGGCGCACGATCAGCGCCAACACCACGAACCCGCCCGCCAGCAGCAGCCCTGGGCCGAACCACAGCAGCCAGGTGCGGCCACTGAGCGCCGGCTTGTAGCGCACGAAATCGCCATAGCGGTCGACCATGAAGTCCACGATCTGCTGGTTGCTCTTGCCTTCGCCCAGCATGCGGAAGATCTCCCGGCGCAGGTCTGCAGCGATGGGGGCGTTGGAGTCGGCAATGTCCTGGTTCTGGCATTTTGGGCAGCGCAGTTCCTTGGTCAACGCCTGGTAACGCTGGCGCTCTGCCTCGTCGCGGAACTGGTAGGTATCGATGGCCGCCTTGGCCACGCTGGCCAGGCTCATGCCCAGCAGCACCGCTGCCAGCCAACGCTTCATGGTTTGGCCTCGTCGACCAGGCCCTGGTACAGCGGCGCCAGCTGCTCACGCCACACCGTGGCATCGACGATGCCCACATGCTTGTAGCGGATGATGCCCTTGGCATCGATCAGGAATGTTTCCGGCGCGCCGTACACCCCCAGGTCCAGGCCCAGGCTGCCCTGCTCGTCACGGATGTCCAGCTGGTAGGGGTTGTGGAAATCGGCCAGCCATTTGCGCGCAGCGGCGTTGTCGTCCTTGTAGTTGACCCCGTGAATCACCACGCCCTGCTGCGCCAGCTGGTTCAGGTATGGGTGCTCCACCTTGCACGACGGGCACCAGGTGGCCCACACGTTGACCAGTGCCGGGCGGCCGTGCAGGTCCGCCTCGGTCAGGGTACGGTCGCCCTGGGTCGAGGCAAGGGAAAACGCCGGGAACGCTTTGCCGATCATTGCCGAAGGCAGCTCGTCGGGCTTGAGGAACAGGCCCTTGTAGAGAAACACCGCCACCAGCAGGAACACTGCCAGGGGGACTACCATGATCCAACGCTTCATACAGCTGCTCCAGACACGCCCAGGGCCTCACGCACCCGGGTCTTGACCTTGACGCGGTAGCGCCGGTCGAGGGCCGCCAGCAACCCGCCCAGGCCCGTCAACAGACCGCCCAGCCAGATCCAGCGGACATAAGGCTTGATATGCACGCGCACCGCCCAGGCGCCGTTCTCCAGCGGCTCGCCGAGGGCCACGTACAGGTCGCGGGTGAAGCCGGCATCGATGCCGGCTTCGGTCATCATCGACTGCTGCACGGTGTACAGGCGTTTTTCCGGGTGCAGGGTGGTCACAGCCCGGCCATCGCGGCTGACCACGATCGTGCCTTTGTCGGAGATGAAGTTGGGCCCTTCGAAGTGCTTGGCACCTTCGAACAGGAAGTGGTAGCCACCCAACTCGACGCTCTCGCCCGGCGCCATGCGCAGGTCGCGTTCGGCGCTGTTGTTGCTCGACAACACCACCCCCAGCGCGCACACCGCCAGGCCCAGGTGCGCCAGCTGCATGCCCCAGTAACTGCGGCCCAGCCCCGGCAGGCCCTTGACCAGCCCCTTGTGGCGCGTCTTGTCGAGGATGTCACGCAGCCCGCCGAGCACCACCCAGGCAGCCAGGGCGAAGGCGGTCAGCGTCGGCCAGTCGAAGTCGTCGACGATCAGGCCGGCCAGCGGTGCAAGGATGGCGCTGCCAACCAGCACCGGGCTCATCATGCTCACCAGCCATTTGCCCGGGGTGTCCTTCCAGCGCACCACCACGCCAATGCTCAACACCACCATCAGCAGCGCCATCAACGGCAGGAACAACGCATTGAAATACGGTGGGCCAACCGACAGCTTCGCCCCGGTAAGGGCATCGAGCACCAGGGGGTAAAGGGTACCGAGCAGGATCATGGATGCCGCCACCACCAGCACCAGGTTATTGGCCAGCAGCAGTGTTTCCCGCGACCACAGGGCAAAGCCGACCTGGCTTTTGACCACCGGCGCGCGCAGGGCGAACAAGGTCAGCGAACCACCGACCACGAACAGCAGGAAGATCAGGATGAAAATGCCCCGCGACGGGTCTGCGGCAAACGCGTGCACCGAGGTCAGCACACCGGAACGCACCAGGAAGGTGCCCAGCAGGCTCAGCGAGAACGCGGCAATCGCCAGGAGCACGGTCCAGCTCTTGAACACCCCGCGCTTTTCGGTCACCGCCAGCGAATGGATCAGCGCAGTGCCCACCAGCCAGGGCATGAACGAGGCGTTTTCCACCGGGTCCCAGAACCACCAGCCACCCCAGCCCAGTTCATAGTAGGCCCACCATGAGCCCAGGGTAATGCCCACCCCCAGAAACGCCCAGGCGACGATGGTCCATGGCCGCGACCAGCGCGCCCAGGCGGCATCCAGGCGGCCACCGAGCAAGGCGGCGATGGCGAAGGCAAAGGCCACCGAGAAGCCCACGTAGCCCATGTACAGCATTGGCGGGTGCACGATCAGGCCGAAGTCCTGCAGCAGCGGGTTGAGGTCGCGGCCGTCGGTCGGCACCTGCGGCAGCATGCGCTGGAACGGGTTGGAGGTGATGATCAGGAAGCTCAAAAAACCTACGCTGATCATGCCCATCACTGCCAGCACGCGGGCCAGCATCACCTGCGGCAACTGCCGCGAGAACACCGACACGGCAAAGGTCCAGCCACCGAGAATCAGCGCCCACAGCAGCAAAGAGCCTTCGTGGGCGCCCCACACGGCGCTGAACTTGTAGTACCACGGCAAGGCGCTGTTGGAGTTGCTGGCCACGTAGGCCACCGAAAAGTTGTCGGTCATGAAGGCGTGGGTCAGGCAGGCGAAGGCGAACACCAGGAACGCGAACTGCCCCCAGGCCGCAGGCCGTGCCAGGCTCATCCACAGGCTGTCGCCGCGCCAGGCGCCAAGCAGCGGCACGCTGGCCTGCACAGCTGCAAAGCAGATGGCCAGGATCATCGCCAGCTGGCCCAGTTCAGGTATCACCAGTGCGGCGTTCATGGCTTGCTCCCCCCGCCAGCGGCTGCCTGGCCGCTTTCCTTGAGGGCCTTGGTAACCTCGGGCGGCATGTATTTCTCGTCATGCTTGGCCAGCACTTCATCGGCTACCACCACGCCCTGGTCATTGAGCTTGCCCAGGGCGACGATGCCCTGCCCTTCGCGGAACAGGTCGGGCAGGATGCCGCGGTAGGTGATCGGCACCGATTTGTTGAAGTCGGTGACCACGAAGCGTACGTCCAGCGAGTCGGACGAGCGTTGCACCGAGCCTTTCTCGACCATGCCGCCCGCGCGGATACGGGTGTCCAGCGGCGCGTCGCCATTGGCAATTTGAGTGGGGGTATAAAACAGGTTGATGTTCTGCTGCAGTGCGCTCAAGGCAAAGCCGACGGCAACCCCGACGCCGACCAACAGGCCGGCGATGAGCAACAGGCGTTTCTTGCGCTGCGGATTCACTGGTTGTTCTCCCGGCGCAAACGGCGCGCCTCTTCTTGCAGGTAGCGACGACGAGCGAGCAGCGGCGCGGCGACATTCAGCGCCAGCACCACCAGGCAGATGCCATAGGCCGACCACACGTAAAGGCCGTGGTGGCCCATGGCAAGGAATTCGTCGAAGGTGGCAAAGCTCATGGTGCGGCCCTCCGCCCAAGGCTGTTCAAGACTTCGTCCTTGACCCAACTGGCGCGCGCCTCGCGCTTTAGCACTTCCAGGCGCATGCGCAGCAGCAGCACAGCGCCGAAGAAGCTGTAGAAACCCAGCGCCGTGCACAGCAGCGGCAGCCACATTTCTGCCGGCATCGCCGGTTTTTCGGTGAGGGTGAAGGTGGCGCCCTGGTGCAGGGTGTTCCACCACTGCACCGAGTACTTGATGATCGGGATGTTCACCACGCCGACGATCGCCAGCACCGCACAGGCTTTGGCTGCGCTGTCACGATTACTGATCGCCTGGCCCAGCGCAATAATGCCGAAGTACAGGAACAGCAGGATAAGCATGGACGTAAGTCGGGCATCCCATACCCACCAACTGCCCCAGGTCGGCTTGCCCCAGATGGCACCGGTGACCAGCGCCACCGCGGTCATCCACGCGCCGATCGGGGCCGCACATTGCAGGGCGACATCGGCCAGCTTCATCTTCCACACCAGCCCCACCACCCCGGCCACGGCCAGCAGCACATAGCAGGACTGCGCCAGCATCGCCGCCGGCACGTGGATATAGATGATGCGGAAGCTGTTGCCTTGCTGGTAGTCCTGGGGGGCGAAGGCCAGGCCCCAGGTGATGCCGACCAGCAGCAGAAGCACGGCGGCAGTGGCCAGCCATGGCAGCATGCGGCCGCTGATGGCATAGAACCATTTCGGGGAGCCCAGCTTGTGGAACCACGTCCAGCTTATTTTCATCAGGGTACATCCAGGGTATTTGCCGGGCTTGAGAGCCCGGGACTCGTTATTCGCCGACGCTGATCTTCAGCCCGGCCGCTATCGCAAAGGGTGCCAGGGTCACGGCCAGGGCGGTGAGGCTGGCGAGCCAGAGCAAATGGCCGGTTGCCGGCATATTCTGCAACGCCGCTTGCAACGCACCACTGCCCAGGATCAATACAGGGATATACAACGGCAAAATCAGCAACGCCAGTAACAAACCGCCGCGCTTGAGGCCAACGGTCAGCGCCGCGCCTACCGCACCCAGCAAGCTCAGTACCGGCGTACCCAGCAGCAGTGAAGCGAGCAGCACCGGCAGACAGTGGCCGGGCAAGCCCAGCATCAAGGCCAGCAGCGGCGCCAACAATACCAGCGCCAGCCCGGAAAAGATCCAGTGCGCCAGCACCTTGGCCAGCACCAGCAGCGCCAGCGGGTGCGGCGACAGCACCCACTGCTCCAGCGAGCCGTCCTCGAAATCACTTCGGAACAGGCCGTCCAGGGACAGCAGCACCGCCAGCAACGCGGCCACCCACACCAAGCCCGGCGACAAGGTTTGCAACAATTGGCTCTCAGGGCCGACCGCGAGCGGGAACAGGGCCACGACGATGGCGAAGAACACCAGTGGGTTGGCCAACTCGGCCGGGCGCCGGAACAACAGGCGCGCTTCACGGCGCAGTAACAGGTTGAATACGCTCATGCCGCCCATTGCCCCAGGTTCAGTTCACGGTAGCCGGCTGGCTTGCGCGTCAGCGTGTGGTGGGTCGTCAGCACGACGGTGCCGCCCTGCTCGCAGTGCGCCACCAGGTGTGCTTCCAGTTGCGCCACGCCCTGCTTGTCGAGGGCGGTGAACGGCTCATCGAGAATCCACAGCGGCGGGCCGGCCAGGTGCAAGCGGGCCAGGGCCACGCGGCGCTGCTGGCCGGCCGACAGGGTGTGGCAAGGCACATCTTCGAAACCGCGCAGGCCTACCGCCGCCAGTGCTGCCCAGATAGCGTCGCGGCTGGCCGGTTGATGCAGGGCGCACAGCCAGGTGAGGTTTTCCTCGGCGGTCAGCAGGTCCTTGATGCCGGCGGCATGGCCAATCCACAGCAGGAGGCTGGCCATGGCATGACGCTGCTCAGCCAACGGCTTGCCACCCAGCAGAATCTGCCCGGCGGTCGGCTGCATCAGCCCGGCCAACAGGCGCAGCAGGCTGGTCTTGCCACTGCCGTTGGGGCCACTGATCTGCAGCATGTCGCCCGCACCCAGCTCGAAATCGAGCTGCTCGAACAGCAGGCGCCAGTCGCGCTCGCAGGCCAGGCCTGCGGCTTGGAGGTGGAAGGTCACGGTTTCGCCTTATCGTGTAGAGGGCCTCAGGCCGGTGTTGCCGGGTTGGCAGGCGAGCCAACCTGAAGCCTCGTGTCTCAAGTCGCCCGGTGCGCTGCCGTTATACTGGCAACCATGGGCGGTCGGCATTATTGCACGCGCCGCTGCGCTGCCAAGAGGCCGGGTTCGACAGGTTGTATACAATCATGACTGAAATCAATAGTCTTGGCGCACAAACTGCGCTTGGCAACCAAGCCACCAAGGCGGCCATGACCGGCGAGACCCTGCGGCTGGTCCAGCCCCAGCCCGGTTTGCTGGCGCCCGGTGAAACCGCGCAAGCCCACGTGCTGGCGTTGCGTCAGACCGGCCAGGAGTTCCAGCTGCTCCTACGGCTGGTCCAGGCCAACGGCGCACAGACCCAACTGCAGGCGAGCGCCGGCCAACCCCTGGCCCCAGGTAGCCAGGTTACCGTCAGCCAGACCGAAGGCAATCGCCTGGCCATCTTATTGCAGCAGGCCGCTGCCAGCCAGGCCGCCACCCTGACCCGCCTGGATACCCGCCAGCTATCTGTCGGCACGCTTTTGCAAGGCAAGGTCCTGACCAACCAGGCATTGCCCCAGGCGCCTGGGCAGGCGCCGGTCTATCGGGCATTGATCAGTTTGCTCAACAGCGCCCAGGCCGGTGCCACGCTGAGCATCGACAGCCCCCGCCCGCTGGTCGTTGGCAGCCTGCTGAGCGCGCTGGTGCAAAGCGATCAGTCACTGCGCTTCGTGCCACTGAGTGGCAGGCAGGAGCAGCTGAGCATTGCTCAGCAGCTAATGACCCAACAGAACCGCCAGGCCTCGCTGCCCGGCCTGCTCGACGCGCTGCAGCAGCTCACCCGCAGTGCCGATGCCCCTGGCGACCTGCGCGCCAGTGCCGAACGCCTGCTGGCCGGCCTGCCGGACGTACGGCAACTGGCGGACGCCAAAGGCGTGGCACAAGCCCTGAGCAACAGCGGTGCCTTCCTTGAAGCAAAATTGCTGGGCGGCTTCCCTGCCAGTGTCGCCACCGACCTCAAGGCACACCTGCTGCAGCTGGTGGCGCAGGCACCGAGCCTGCCGCCCGGTACGCCAAGCCTGGCCCCGGACAGCCTGGCCGTGACCATGCCCGCCGTGGCACGCGGCGCCCTGGGCATGCTCGAACGGGTGAGCCCCAAGCCACAGCCCGGGGCATTCCCGCTGCCGTCGCGGTTGCTGAAGGCGCTGGAAGACGAAGGCGACCTGCAACAGCTGCTGCGCCTGGCCGCAGCGGCCATTTCCCGCCTGCAGAGTCACGCCATGAGCAGCTTGCAACAAAGCGGCACACTGGAAAACGGCAACCTGCAGACCACGTGGCAAACCGAAGTGCCGATTCGCCACGGCCAGGAGTTCATCCCCTTGCAGGTCAAAGTGCAGCGCGAAGAAACGCCACGGCAGCAGGCCGATCGTGAACATGAAGCACGCGACTCGCTGCAAGCCCTTTGGCGTATCGACCTGGCTTTCGACCTGCCCCCGCTGGGCCCCATGCAGGTCCAGGCCCAGTTGAATCAAGGGCAGCTGTCGGGCCAACTGTGGGCCGAGCGCGAGCAGACCGCGCGCCTGATCGACAGCCAGCTAAGCAGCCTGCGCGAACGCTTGCTTGCCCGCGGCCTGGAGGTCGGCGACCTGGAATGCCGTGCGGGCATCCCACCGCAAGGCCCCCGTACCCGAGTGGAACAACGCTGGGTGGACGAAAACGCATGAACGACCGACAACCCCGCCAGGCCATTGCCTTGAGCTACGATGGCCAGCAGGCGCCGAGCCTGACGGCCAAAGGTGACGACAGCGTAGCCGACGCCATACTGGCCCTGGCCCGCGAGCACGACGTTCCCATCTATGAAAACGCCGAGCTCGTACGCTTGCTGGCCCGCCTGGAACTGGGCGAGCAGATCCCTGAGGCGCTGTACCTGACCATCGCCGAAATCATCGCCTTTGCCTGGCAACTGCGTGGCAAGGTGCCCGTGGGCTTCGACGACGAGCCGTCCGGCGAGCGCGACATTACCCCAGCGCCCCCGCTGATGAGCGTGCTACCAGCGGATGACAGCATTAATTAGCACTTGAGCGGTGTGCCCGCTGGCTACCCTGCAACGCCGATAGCCACGGACACCCAGCGATGAACCTCCCACAACCCATGAAGCAGCGCCTGTTGCACAGTGCGCTGGCCCAGATGCCGCGCCCCGATACATTGGCCGACAAGCTATTGCGCGACTGGCTTGCGCAACGCGGTGTGCTCCTGTCCCCCGCTGACATCGACGTCGTCACCTTCCACTACCAGGACGCAGAGCGCGAAGAGGGCCAACCTTGGCTACCTCCGCAGGCCAAGGTGATTCAACGCACCAGCCTGACCGATGCCCTGCTGGGCAACTGGCAAGGTGAGCCAGCCAATGGCAGTTTTCGGATTGGCGATTGGGCGGGTATGGCACCGCGGGAAGCCGTGACGTTTGTCGACCGGATGCGACCCCCACCCCTGCTTTCCAACGCGTCTGCCTATCGCGTATTCAACGGCCTTTATCAACGTACCGCGAATCAGGAGCTCAGCCCGGCGACCCTGCTGCCCATCCGTGCCGAGGTCTTTCAGGACTATGTATGGGGTTTGCACCTGCACGCTCGCCTGAAGACGCAATTGGACAATTATTGGCAGCAAAGCCAGGCCGACTATGCGCGCGCACTGGAAATTGCCTTCATCACCGCCTGCAACAATCAGGTCGGCGAGGGTAGCCTGAGTCTCGCTGCCTGGCGCCTGGCCTGGCAGGCCGTGGGCCTGTTGCCACAGGACACCCGCGCGATAAAGACCCGCCTGCTGAATGTATACGGCTATTACAGCACATCGATCATCTACATCACGGCCGACGACAGCAGCACCGTTGTGCTCCATATACCGGGCAACGCGTCGCCTTTACATGAGTTCCCAAACCTGTCCGCGCTCAAGCACTGGTTTGCCCAACAATGCAAAGACCCAGCACGCCGCGAGTGGTTGCAGCAGTGTTTCTCACCTGCCGATTGGCCCGACGGCCTGGAGTTCAGCGGCCTGATCACCGCCCTGGAAGGGCTTGGCTGCTATCCCGCTGCGCATCACCTGCCCGTGAATCGTCCAGGCTTTGCCACCAGCGGTGTCTGGGATCCTGAAGCTACCATCGAGTTCGGGGCTTCGACGGACAACCCGCCCATCACAGGTAACCTGTTCGTCCACCTGGCTGACTGCCAGAAGCAGCGCAGTTACGCCGATATGGATTACCGCGTCATCACCAACCGCCAGGTCGACACGACGCGCTGGGCGAACTACCTGAACGTTGCCCAGTGCATACTGGCGCCTTTATGCGTAGCGCTACCGGGGTTCATTCCGGTGATGGTACTGGGTGGCCTGGCCCAATTCGGCCTGGGCATGGACCAGATGATCAACGGTCATTCGCTGAACGAGAAAGCTCAAGGGGTCGAGAACCAAGCCTTCGGTCTGTTCAACGCATTGCCCTTGCCTGTCGGCGTCGCCCGCGCCAGCCAGCCGTTCCAATATTGGTGGCCAGGGCTGGTGCGGCCTTCCCAGCTAGCCGAGCTGCTGGGCAAAACGGCCAACGCGAGCCTGCCGACGGACACGTTCGAGTGGGTACCGGCACAAGCGGCGTTCCGCCAGACGGCACACATTTCACAGGCCCCGGCGCGCGTCGTGGTGACACGTGTGGCCGATGATCTGAACCACTACTTCGAGGGCGCATTCCAGTCCAGCCGAGGCATCGAACTGCAGCCTGTGATGTACGACGTGCACACCGACAGTTTCATCAAACTGTCCGACTACCTGCAGGCACCCCATGAGCGCTGGATGATCGACCCCGGCGCATCTGCGTGGCTGGTCCGTGTGGCCAACGCCCACCGCGTCGTCACCGACGCACAGCGCATGGCCACCCTGGAGCAGTTAGGCATCCAGCTGGATCTACCCATCGACTACGACCAGTTCGACGCCTTGGAGCGCACGCCAATTCCCCGCATCGTTTCCAGCATATGGGTGGGTGACAAGGCCATTTCCGACGTCTTTCTGGAGGCGCTCGCACATAACGCCAAGGCCCTGGAAAATACGGAGTACCAGTACCAGCTGTTTCTTTCGCGGCAAAGCCCCAGGGCCTACACCGCCAACCTCACGCTGCTGAGGAACGAGTCGCTTCACCTAAGCGTGCTGCCCCTTGAAGACCAGCCGTTCTACCAGGCGTTCGCGCGTTCGGCCTACTTCGCCCAGTACCAGGCCGCACTGGGGGTCACCCACCCGGGCATGACCAATTTCAGCTCGGCGTGCGACATCCTTCGCTACCGCTTACTCAAGCATTTCGGTGGTTTGTATCTCGATGCCGACGACCGTCTGCTCAATGCCGCATCGGAATCGGGCGGTGCAACCCTGGCCAGGCAAACCCTGCGCACGACCGCCGATGGCTTGCTGCTGCCTCCTCCCGTTTCCAACGACCAATTGGGCATGTACATCAAGTACAACACCAGCATGATCGGCAGCCACCCTGGTAACCCGACACTGGACGCGATTTCCGACGAGATCCTGAAACGCTTCCAGCAAGACCCGACGTTTTACACCGAACGGCCCGATGGGGTCCTCAACCCCGTGGCGTTCAACGCCTACGCCAGGCGGCTGAACCGCTTGACCGGGCCAGGGGTACTCAATGATGTCATCGACGCCCGGCTGCCGTGGCTCAGACAGTTACGCGAGCTGTGCAAGCTGCTGGTATCCCCTGTCTATCAGATGCACCACACCGTTCAACCTAGCCGGTTGAGCCAACTGATTCGTGAGCATGCCCCCCTGGACCGCTACATCGAAACGGGGCGCGCGCATAGTTGGCGATACACCAGATGACGCCATAGCGGGCGTATGTAGTTATCTACCACTGGCGTGCAGCAGCATCCTGCAACCTTGCAGCTCCCACTCACGCAAGGTAACCACGATGCGCACTACCGGGATCAACGCCACTGGCGTGCACTATGTCCGCGATCATTTGAACCATGTCCCTCGGCCCGATCGCCAGGCCAGCCAGGCCGTGAAGCAATGGTTCGCCGAGCAGGGCCATGACCTCGACCCCGACCGGGTCGATGTGGTGACCCTGCACTACCGTTCCGACCGCAAAGGCGGCAGCCTGGCAGAGGTCAGGCAATGCGTCAGCCTGAGCCAGGCCGTGCTCAGCAACTGGCAGGGCGAAAGCAATAACGACCTGTTCGGCGCCTTGTTCCGTGCGCCCTGGGCCGGCACTTTGCCAGAAGGCCCGGTGCGGATCGTCAACGCCCTGCCCGCCCGGGGTTTCAACCACTATGGCGCCGAATTTTCGGTCTTCAATGGGCTGTTCCGGCGTACCGAACCACCGCGCTATGACGCCACTACCCATGTGCCGGTAGCCGCCGAAAGTTTCCAGCAATTCATCGAGAACCTGGACTTCCAGGCGCCATTCAAGAACACCCTGCACACCTACTGGCGCGAGCACATGAGCGCACACCGCCTGGCGTGCAAGCTCAACTTCATTGCCGCCTGCAACAAGCAGGTCAGCGAAGGCAGCCTCAGCGAAGCCGCACGGAAATTGCTGTGGCAAGCCGCCGAGTTGATGCCCCGGGTCGACAAGCTGCGCATGAGCACCTTGAGCATCTATGGCTACGCCGCCACCGACCTACTTTACCTGTGCAACCCAAGCACGGACCTGACAGTGCTCTACATACCCGGCAACAGCTCACCCTTGCTGGAGTTCGCCAGCGAAAATGCGCTGAAGGACTGGGTGGGCGAGCAGTGCAAAGACCCACTCAAGCGTGAAGCCCTGAAACAGCATTTCCGGCTGGCCGACAGGCCACAGGGCGTGGACTTCAGCGGGCTGGATACCGCACTCGGCGGGCTGGCCGAGTACCCCCGGCGCCACGTGTTGCCACCGGAACACGGCATGTTCAACGATGACGGCATCTGGCCGCCGCGCACCTACGTCAACTACCGGCCGAGCCGCTACAACCCGAGGATCACCGGCGACTTGTTCCAGGCGCTGGCCGAGCGCCAACGCCAACGCAGCTTCGATGACGCCGACTACATCATCACCAGCGACAGCCAGGTCAGCAAAGCCAAGTGGCGGGGCTACCTGCTCACCACCCTCAATTTACTGGCACCGCTGTGCCTGGTGGTGCCAGGCCTGGCGCCGGTGCTGGCGCTCGGTGGCATTGCGCAGTTAGGCCTTGGCCTGGATGAAGCGCTCAACGGCAAGACTCTGCAGGCACGGCAGGAGGGGGTAGCCAACATCACCTGGGGGCTGTTCAATGCCGTGCCATTGCTGTTGACAGGGGCGTCCAAAGCCTCGGCACTGTTCCAGTTCAAGAGCGATGGCTTCGTGCCGCCGATTCGGCTCAACGACCAGATAGGTTACCCATTGAGCCCAGTACGCCCCCCCGTACTGCTGGCCCCAGCGCCTGAAGGTGCCCCTTACTTCCATGTCTGCGAACCGATCCCGCCGCTGCCGCAGGCAGACCCGCTAACTGCCGAGGCCGTGATCCGCAGGCCGAGGTACAACGGCATGCCGGACACCCTGGAATCGGTGATCGACGACTATATCAAGGAGCTGGTGTATGACCTCGAGCGGGATGTCTTCATCCTTGACGAGGACGTTAACGACGTTGAGCCCGTTGGCTACGTGGCGAGCCCTGACGCTGGCGGCCTGGTACCCGAACCGGCCGAACGCATCGTCACCGATGCGATGCGCACTGCCACCCTGCGCGCGCTGGGTATCGACCTGGTGCTGCCAAGCGAAATACCACGCGCACCCGCCAACAGCATGCCCATCCCCAAGCGGATTTCCTGTCTCTGGGTAGGTGACAAGACGTTGCGCCCGGCCTTGCTGAGCAACCTTGCCCACAATGTCGCGGCGCTGGAAAACAGTGATTACAACCTGCGCCTGTTCCTGTCCACGGCCAACCCTGGCGCTTACGAAGAAAACCTGCGTCTGCTGGCCGAACAAGCGCCGGGGCTGCAGGTGCTACCCCTGGAAGAACAAGCGTTCTTCAGGGCATTCCAGCAGACCAAGTACTATGCCCAGTACGACGCGGCGCTGGATGGCAATGGTGGCGTGGCCACCAACTATGCGTCGGCGAGCGATGTGCTGCGCTACCCGCTGCTGCACCATGAAGGGGGGTTGTACATGGATGTCGACGACACGCTACGGGTGCCAGGCAAGGCCGGGCAACCCGAGCACGGCGAACCACCTGCAACGCCCACCGAAGCGATCAATGAGGTGGACCTGTGCATCCCGCCCGACGGCTTGCTGCTGCCGCCGCCGATGGCCAACGAGAAACTGAGCATGAACTGCCTGTACAACACCAGCCAGATCGGTAGCCACCCTGGCAACCCGACCCTGGAGGCGATCAGCGAGGAAATGCACGCCCGCTTCCGCATCCATTCGGACTTCTATGACCACAGACCTAGCCTGGCCGAAGACCCATTGAACTTCTACCGTTATGCCAGCCGCCTGAGCTACCTGACCGGCCCCCGCCTGCTCAGCGACGTGATCGACCAGAAATTGCCCAATCTGGCAACCTTGCGCCAGATGGTCAACCTGTACAACATCCCGCGTATCAATACCGCCACCTTCATCAACGGCAGCGCGTTGAGGGAGGCCGTGCACCAGCAATTGCCGCTCAACCGCATCGCCACGGTGGGCGGCAATCACTCCTGGGTCCAGACCTGAGCCTGGGCGCAGGCCTGAGCGGGCCTTGAAGTGGCCCGCCAGGCTCAGTCGCTACGGTGCAGCTTGCTCATCAGCTCTGCCTCGGCCTGGGTCAGGCCGCAACTCTCGGTCAGCTCGGCGATGCTGGCGCCCATGCCCACCAGCTTGGCTGCCTGGGAGAACGTCACATTATGAGGGTCGCGTTGCTCCAGTTGCTGGATCCGGTCCGGCAATGGGGTAACCGCCACGGTCAGTTCGTGCAGCGCCTCCCCCATGCGCACCGTGACGTTCTGGTAGTCATCCAGGCGCTTGGCGAGGTCCTTGATGCGCTGGTCGCGCAAGGCATCGCCCATGGCCTGCTGCGCGGCCACTTCGCGCTGGCGTTTGCTGTAGTTGAGGAAAAACCAGAGGCTCAAGGCCCACAGCAATGCCAGAAAGATTACCGCAACCTCGAAGATCAACTCAGATGTTCTCCAGCTCGGACCACTCTTCCTCAGTCATCATCTTGTCCAGTTCGACCAGGATCAGCAGTTCGCCGTTCTTGTTGCACACGCCCTGGATGAACTTGGCCGATTCTTCGTTACCCACGTTCGGCGCGGTTTCGATTTCCGACTGGCGCAGGTAGACCACCTCGGCCACGCTGTCGACCAGGATACCGACCACTTGCTTGTCGGCCTCGATGATGACGATACGGGTATTGTCGGTGACTTCGGTCGGCATCAGGCCAAAGCGCTGGCGGGTATCGATCACCGTTACCACATTGCCTCGCAGGTTGATGATGCCCAGCACGTAGCTTGGCGCACCCGGCACCGGCGCGATCTCGGTGTAACGCAGCACTTCCTGCACCTGCATCACGTTGATGCCGTAGGACTCGTTGTCCAGCCGGAAGGTTACCCACTGCAGGATTGGATCTTCAGAACCTTGTGCAGACGACTTTTTCATTCCCCTAGCCCTCTAAATCCGCTTTCTGGCGGTTGTGTTCGGTGTCATTTGTTTGTCGTGCAGCTGCTTGACTGCGCCGCTGGCGATCAGCTCGGCCAGTGCAGCAACATCGAGCAATGCACACATGTGTTCAATAACCGTGCCGGCCAACCACGGGCGCTGGCCACGCTGGCTGCGCCATTTGATTTCCGACGGGTCCAGGCGCAACGAACGGCTGACCTGGTGCACGGCCAGCCCCCATTCGTAGCCCTGCACCGAAATCACGTACTGCAGGCCCTGGCGAAAATCGTCGCGGTAGCGGTCGGGCATCACCCAGCGCGCCGTATCCAGGACCTTGAGGTTGCCCGCCTGGCAGGTGAGGATGCCAAGGAACCATTCGGGCTGACCGAACAGCGGTGTCAGCTCCTGGCCGGCCAGGGTGTAGATCGAGCCCAGGCACACCAGCGGTACGGCCAGGGTCAGGCCGGCGACATCGAACAACAGGCACTCGAAGGGTTCGGCGGCCCAGGCCGGGCGGCCGTCGACAGTGGCCGGTGGCACGGGCGGCGCTGGCAGGTGCACGTCGACCAGTGGCAGCGCCGGCTCCAGCGCAGGTGCTTCGACCAGCACCGGTATGGCCGCCTCGGCCACCACATCGTGCTCGACCACCGTCACCACCGGCGGGTCTACCGGCATCACGCTGGGCAGCACCGCCAGGCGGGGTTCGGCGAACGGCCGAGGCGCAGGGCGGGCAACGGCCACGAGCGGTTCGGCGGGTTGCGGCTGGCGGGCATCGCGGGCCTGCTCCTCGCGCACGGCTTCAGCGAAGTCATCGGCTGCAGCGGGCTCGACGGGTGGCTGCAACAGCGCCTCGTCTTCGGTGGCCTCCTGCAGCAGGCCATCCAGATACGATTGCAAGGCCATCTGTGGCCGGGTGCCGGTGTACCGGATCTGGGTCATCAGGCCACCTGCGCTGCGGGTTTGTAGGTCAACAAGTGCTTGAGCAGTGCCCGGTAGGCGACCAGCCCACGGCTCTTGGCGTCGAACTGCGAGGGCGTCACGCCCTTGCGGCTGGCGTCGCGCAGGCGCGTATCGACCGGGATGTAGCCCGGCCATACATGCTGGCCGTAAGTGTCACGCAGCAGCTTGAGGGTGCCCAGCGAGGCCTGGGTGCGGCGGTCGAACAGCGTTGGCACGATCTGGTACGGCAGCGCCTGCTTGCGTGACCGGTTGACCATGGCCAGGGTCGCGACCATGCGCTCAAGCCCCTTCACCGCAAGAAACTCGGTTTGCACCGGGACCACTAACTGCTGGCTGGCGGCCAGGGCATTGACCATCAGCACGCCGAGCAAGGGTGGGCTGTCGATCAAGGCAAAGTCGAAATCCTGCCACAACTGCGCCAGACTCTTGGCGATCACCAGGCCTAGGCCATTCTGCCCCGGCGACTGACGCTCCAGCACGGCCAGCGCGGTGCTCGACGGCAACAGCGAGATCCGCTCGTCGCTGGTGGGCAGCAGCAGCTGCCCCGGCAACCCCTCAGGCACGCTGCCTTTGTGCAGGAACAGGTCGTAGCAACTGTGCTCGAGGGCATCAGGGTTGTGGCCGAAGTAACTGGTCATCGAACCGTGCGGGTCCAGGTCGACGACGACCACGCGCTTGCCGGCCTCGGCCAGCAGGCCGGCCAAAGCGATGGTCGTGGTGGTCTTGCCGACGCCACCTTTTTGATTGGCTACTGCCCAGACTCTCATCAAGCAAACTCTATGTATTGATTTGAAAGCGCGTGCGCTCAATGTGGCAGCGGGCGAGCCCGCGAACACCGGCGAAGCCGGTGCCAATCACCGCGTCGCCTGCTTCGCGGGCTCGCCCGCGCCCACAGGGGACGGCGTCAGATTCAAAATTGTGCTTGTAGCAGTGCCAGAGAATTGACGAATCACTGCCCCGCCACCGTTGCTGGCGTAGCCGGTGCACTTTGTGTGCCAGCCCGGCGCAAGGCAGCATCCGGTGTTGCATTGGCGCTGCCCGAGCCCGTCAGGCTGCGGCGCACTTCCAGGTTACGGGAAATCACCAACACCACCCGACGGTTGCGCGCGCGGCCATCGGCAGTGTCATTGCTGGCCACCGGCTGGTACTCGCCATAGCCGACCGAGGCCATGCGGGCCGGGTTCACCCCCTCCATGGCCAGCAGGCGCACAATGCTCGCTGCCCGCGCCGACGACAGCTCCCAGTTGGTCGGGTACTGCGCGGTGCGGATCGGCAGGTTGTCGGTGAAACCCTCGACATGTACCGGGTTGGCGAACGGCTTGAGAATATCGGCCACCTTCTCGATGATGGCGAACGCCTTGTCGCTGGGCATGGCATCGCCACTGCCGAACAACAGCGATGAATTGAGCTCGATCTCGATCCACAGTTCGTTGCCGCGCACCGTCATCTGGTTGCTTTTGATCAGGTCGCCAAAGGCATCGCGCACGTCATCGCTGATGGTCTTCAGCGGGTCGGTATTGGTTGCAGCAAGGCCTGCTTCGGTCTGCTCGCTGTCGTTGACCAGCGGCTCGGCCGGGCGCACGGTCAATGGCTTTTCCTCGCCCACAGGGATGGGCTTCATGCTGCGCTCAGGGTCGTTGAACACCCCGAGCAGCGCCTGGGAAATGACCTTGTACTTGCCCTCGTTGATCGACGAAATCGAGTACATCACCACAAAAAATGCGAACAGCAAGGTAATGAAGTCGGCGTACGACACCAGCCAGCGTTCGTGGTTTTCGTGTTCCTCGGTATGACGGCGGCGGCGCATGGGTTACTCCATGAAGCCTTGCAGCTTCAGCTCGATCGAGCGCGGGTTTTCACCCTCGGCAATCGACAACAGGCCTTCAAGCAGCATTTCGCGATAGCGTGACTGGCGCATGACCACGGCCTTGAGCTTGTTGGCGATCGGCAGCAGCACCAGGTTAGCGCTGGCCACACCGTAGATGGTGGCGACAAAGGCCACGGCAATGCCATTGCCCAGCTGCGACGGGTCGGCCAGGTTGCCCATCACGTGGATCAGGCCCATGACCGCACCGATGATTCCGATGGTCGGCGCGTACCCGCCCATGCTCTCGAACACCTTGGCCGCCTGGATATCGCGGCTTTCCTGGGTCAGGAAGTCGACTTCGAGGATACTGCGAATGGCTTCTGGCTCGGCGCCGTCGACCAGCAGTTGCAAGCCCTTGCGTGCATACGGGTCGGGCTCGCTGTCGGCCACCCCTTCCAGGCCCAGCAAGCCTTCCTTGCGCGCCGTCAGGCTCCAGTTCACCACCCGGTCGATGCCACCCGCCAGGTCGACCCTGGGCGGGAACAGGATCCAGCGCAGAATCTGCAGGGCCCGCTTGAACGAGGCCAGCGGTGACTGCAGCAGTGCCGCCGCCAAGGTGCCGCCCAGCACGATCAATGCCGCCGGCCCATTGACCAGGGCACCGACATGGCCACCCTCGAGGAAATTGCCACCGACAATGGCAACAAAGGCGAGGATCAGGCCGATCAGGCTCAGCACATCCATCAGACGCAGGCCTCTACCAGGTGCTTGCCGATCTCGTCCAGGCTATACACCGCGTCGGCCAGGTTGGCCTTGACGATGGCCATGGGCATGCCATAGATCACACAGCTGGCTTCATCCTGAGCCCACACCGTACTGCCGCCCTGCTTGAGCAGGCGCGCGCCTTCGCGGCCATCGGCACCCATGCCGGTCAGCACCACCGACAGCACCTTGTCGCCATACGACTTGGCCGCCGAGCCGAAGGTGATGTCCACGCACGGCTTGTAGTTCAGGCGCTCATCGCCCGGCAGGATCTTCACCGTGCCACGGCCATCAACCATCATCTGCTTGCCACCCGGGGCAAGCAGGGCCAGGCCTGGGCGCAGCATGTCACCGTCCTCGGCTTCCTTGACGCTGATGCGGCACAGTTTGTCCAGGCGTTCGGCAAACGCCTTGGTGAACGCAGCCGGCATGTGCTGGATCAGCACGATCGGTGCCGGGAAGTTGGCCGGCAGCTGGGTCAAGACCCGCTGCAGGGCCACGGGGCCGCCGGTGGAGGTACCGATGGCCACCAGTTTGTAAGGCTTGCGTTTAGGTGCCGCAGCCGGCGCCGGCGCGGCTGCCGGGGCCCGGGCCGGCAGCGCATTGCGCGCCGCTGCCGGGCTGCCCACACCCGGCGCCGGCGCATGGCTGCTGGCAGGTGCCGGCGTTGCGGCCGGCGCAGGGCTGGCGTAACTGCCAAACCGGCGGTTGCTACGCGCCAGCGTATGCACCTTTTCGCACAGCAGTTGCTTGACCTTGTCGGGGTTGCGCGAAATGTCCTCGAAGTTCTTCGGCAGGTAATCAACCGCCCCCGCGTCCAGAGCATCAAGGGTGACCCGGGCGCCCTCATGGGTCAGCGAGGAAAACATCAACACCGGCGTCGGGCAGCGCTGCATGATGTGCCGCACCGCAGTGATGCCATCCATCATGGGCATTTCATAGTCCATGGTGATGACATCGGGCTTGAGCGCCAGCGCCTGGTCAATCGCTTCCTTGCCGTTGGTCGCGGTACCTACTACCTGGATCGTAGGATCCGCCGAGAGGATCTCCGAGACGCGGCGGCGGAAGAAACCGGAATCATCCACCACCAGGACCTTGACTGCCATAAACACTCCATTAGGCGGCGCAACCTGCCAGGGTGCGCCACCGAAATCAAATACGCCGCGCGGCGTAACGCTTGAGCATGCTCGGGACGTCGAGAATCAACGCAATCCGACCGTCACCGGTAATGGTGGCCCCGGACATGCCCGGGGTACCTTGCAGCATCTTACCCAGCGGCTTGATTACCACTTCTTCCTGGCCTACCAGTTGATCGACGACAAAGCCGATGCGCTGGGTGCCGACCGACAGGATCACCACGTGGCCCTCGTGCTGCTCTTCATGCACCTGGCCTTGCACCAGCCAGCGCTTGAGGTAGAACAACGGCAGTGCCTTGTCGCGCACGATCACCACTTCCTGGCCATCGACCACATTGGTACGCGACAGGTCGAGGTGGAAGATCTCGTTGACGTTGACCAGCGGGAAAGCGAATGCCTGGTTGCCCAGCATCACCATCAGGGTGGGCATGATCGCCAGGGTCAGCGGCACCTTGATGACGATCTTCGAGCCCTGGCCCTTGGCCGAGAAGATGTTGATCGAACCGTTGAGCTGGGAGATCTTGGTCTTCACCACGTCCATGCCCACGCCACGCCCGGACACGTCGGAAATCTCGGTCTTGGTCGAGAACCCCGGGGCGAAGATCAGGTTGTAGCAGTCCGACTCGCTCAGACGCTCGGCGGCGTCCTTGTCCATCAGGCCCTTCTCCACCGCCTTGGCCCGCAGGATGTTCGGGTCCATGCCCTTGCCGTCGTCGGAAATCGACAACAGGATGTGGTCGCCTTCCTGCTCCGCCGACAGCACCACGCGGCCAGTGCGCGGCTTGCCTGCGGCATCGCGCTCATCGGGCATCTCGATACCATGGTCGACGGCGTTGCGCACCAAGTGCACCAACGGGTCGGCCAGGGCCTCGACCAGGTTCTTGTCGAGGTCGGTTTCTTCACCGACCAGCTCGAGGTTGATTTCTTTTTTCAACTGGCGCGCCAGGTCGCGAACCAGGCGCGGGAAGCGGCCGAAGACTTTCTTGATCGGCTGCATACGGGTTTTCATCACCGCGGTTTGCAGGTCGGCGGTGACCACGTCGAGGTTGGACACGGCCTTGGACATGGCCTCGTCGCCGCTGTTCAGGCCCAGGCGCACCAGGCGGTTACGCACCAGCACCAGTTCGCCGACCATGTTCATGATCTCGTCCAGGCGCGCCGTGTCGACGCGTACGGTGGTTTCCGCTTCGCTGACCGCATGCTTGTCGGCGACCGGGGCCGGCGTGCGCGCGGCTGCAGCAGGTTTGCTTGCAGCCGCGGGCACAGGCGCAGGCGCAGCAGCTGGCTTGGCGGCAGCTGGGCTTTCCGGCTTGGCCGCTGCCGGCGCCTTGGCCGCAGGCGGGGCCTGGACTGCAGCGACGTCACCGCCGAATTTGCCCTTGCCATGCAACTGGTCCAACAGCGCTTCGAATTCATGCTCGCTGATTTCGTCGCTGGTGGCGCTGGCGGTGCTGTCAGGCGCCACCTCGGCAGGTGCCGCCTTGGCGGCAGGCAGGGCGTCGACCTGGAAGGTGCCTTTGCCGTGCAGTTGGTCGAGCAGCGACTCGAATTCGGCATCGGTGATTTCGTCACTGGCCGCTTCGTGGCTGACGGCAGCAGCCGGCGCTGCGACTTCGGCAGTGAACTGGCCTTTGCCATGCAACTGGTCGAGCAGCGATTCGAACTCGGCATCGGTGATTTCATCACCGCCACCACTCACGCGCTCGCCTTGCAGCTGTTCCTCGGCCGCAGCTTGTGCCTTGACCGCGTCGAGCGAATCGAGCAACTGCTCGAACTCGCTGTCGGTGATGTCCTGGTGCTGCTCCTGGTCCCCAACCGGTGCCGCAGCAGGCGCTTGCGCCGCAGCCACCGGCACCACCGCTTCCTCGCCACCCTGCGGCTGCGCCGCACCCGGCTCGGCAAGGCGCGCCAAGGCTGCCAGCAACTCGGGGGTTGCCGGCGTGACTTCAGCGCGCTCGCGCACCTGGCCAAACATGCTGTTGACCGTGTCCAGTGCCTCGAGCACTACGTCCATCAGCTCCGCGTCAACCCGACGCTCACCTTTGCGCAGCACGTCGAACACGTTCTCAGCGATATGGCAGCACTCCACCAGCTCGTTCAGCTGGAGGAAGCCGGCGCCCCCTTTTACAGTGTGGAAACCGCGAAAGATCGCATTGAGCAGGTCAGCATCGTCGGGCCGGCTTTCCAGCTCGACCAATTGCTCGGACAGTTGCTCAAGAATTTCGCCGGCTTCTACCAGGAAATCCTGGAGGATTTCTTCATCGGCGCCGAAGCTCATCAAAGGTGCTCCTTAAAAACCCAGGCTGGACAGCAGATCATCGACGTCGTCCTGGCCGGACACGACGTCTTCACGCTTATCGGCATGAATCTGCGGACCTTCACCCCGAGTCGGATGTTTTTCTCGATCTTTTTCTGCGCGCAATTGATCGTGGTCATGCTGAATGCCCGCAAAGCGGTCGACCTGACTGGCCATCAGCACCAACTTGAGCAGGTTGCTTTCCACTTCGGTCACCAGGTTGGTGACGCGCTTGATCACCTGCCCGGTCAGGTCCTGATAGTCCTGGGCCAGCAGAATGTCATTGAGGTGGCCGGCGACCTTGCGGTTACCTTCGGCGCTGTGCGTGAGGAAACTGTCGACCCGCTTGACCAGGTCGCGGAATTCTTCAGCCGCCACTTCGCGGCGCATGAAGCGTTGCCAGTCGGTGCTCAGGGCCTTGGCCTCACTGGCCAGGTCGTTGAGCACCGGGGTGCTTTCCTCGACCAGGTCCATGGTGCGGTTGGCCGCGCCTTCCGTGAGCTTGACCACATAGGACAGGCGCTCGGTGGCATCGGTAATCTGTGACACCTCTTCGGCCTGCGGCATGGTCGGGTCGATCTGGAAACTGACGATGGCGCTGTGCAGCTCGCGGGTCAGCTTGCCGACTTCCTGGTACAAGCCGCGGTCGCGGGTCTGGTTCAGCTCGTGAATCAGCTGCACCGCCTCGCCGAAACGGCCCCGCTCCAGGCTTTCGACCAACTCCTGGGCATGTTTCTTCAGGGTCGATTCGAACTCGCCCAAAGAGTTATGTGATGAATCCATGGCGCGCCCCCTGACGTGACTCAGCCGTTGACGCGTTCGAAGATCTTCTCGATCTTTTCTTTGAGCACCTGTGCCGTGAACGGCTTGACCACGTAACCATTGACGCCGGCCTGGGCCGCTTCAATGATCTGGTCGCGCTTGGCTTCGGCAGTGACCATCAGCACGGGCATGGTTTTCAGCCGGTCGTGGGCACGCACCTTGCGCAGCAGGTCGATGCCGGACATGCCAGGCATGTTCCAGTCGGTCACCAAGAAGTCGTATTGGCCGTTTTCCAGCATCGGCAGCGCCGTGGTGCCGTCGTCGGCCTCTTCGGTGTTGGTGAAGCCCAGGTCACGCAACAGGTTCTTGATGATCCGCCGCATCGTCGAAAAGTCGTCAACGATGAGGATTTTCATGTCTTTGTTCAAGTAGACCTCCAAGCAGTCTCAAACGCGCTCGGCCCCGAGCGCGCATTCAATCAATTCGGTACAACGTGGAAAACCGCGTGGAAACAGCCGCTACCCCGGCAGGCTCAGCGCGCCCGCCATTCCCCCAGGCGGCTTCGCAGACGCGCGGCACACTGGCTGTGCAACTGGCTGACCCGCGACTCGCTGACCCCCAGCACCTCACCGATCTCCTTGAGGTTGAGCTCTTCGTCGTAGTACAGCGCCAGCACCAGGCGTTCACGCTCGGGCAGGTTGGCGATGGCCTCGGTCAGGGCTAGCTGGAAGCGCTCCTCCTCGAGGCCCCGGGCAGGTTCGACCTGGCCGCTGGCACCGTCTTCATGCAGCCCCTCGTGCTCACCGTCCTGCAGCAGGTCATCGAAGCTGAACAAACGGCTGCCCAAGGTATCGTTGAGGATCGCGTAGTAATCATCGAGGCTCAATTGGAGTTCGGCAGCAACTTCATGATCTTTAGCGTCACGGCCGGTTCTGGCCTCCACGGCGCGCATCGCGTCGCTGACCATGCGGGTGTTGCGGTGCACCGAACGGGGTGCCCAGTCGCCTTTGCGCACTTCGTCGAGCATGGCGCCGCGGATACGAATGCCGGCATAGGTTTCGAAGCTGGCGCCCTTGCTGGCGTCGTACTTGTTGGCCACTTCCAGCAGGCCGATCATGCCGGCCTGGATCAGGTCCTCGACCTGCACGTTGGCCGGCAAGCGCGCCAGCAGGTGGTAGGCGATGCGCTTGACCAGGGGGGCGTAGCGTTCGATCAACTCGTACTGGGCGTCTTTGGCCGCCCGGCTGTACATCTTGAACCCGCTGGCGTTCATAGCACCGGTCCCGCGCTGGTCGGCTGCACCAGGCGCTCGACGAAGAACTCCAGGTGGCCACGTGGGTTGGCCGGCAGCGGCCAGCTGTCGACCTTCTGCGCAATCGCCTTGAAGGCCAGCGCGCACTTGGAGCGTGGGAAGGCTTCGTACACGGCACGCTGCTTCTGCACCGCCTTGCGCACGCACTCGTCGTAGGGCACGGCGCCCACGTACTGCAGGGCGACATCCAGGAAACGGTCGGTAACCTTGGTCAGCTTGGCAAACAGATTGCGCCCTTCCTGAGGGCTCTGGGCCATGTTGGCCAGCACGCGGAAGCGGTTCATGCCGTAGTCACGGTTGAGCAGTTTGATCAGCGCGTAGGCATCGGTGATCGAGGTAGGCTCGTCGCACACCACCAACAGCACTTCCTGGGCGGCACGGACAAAGCTGACGACCGACTCACCGATACCCGCAGCGGTATCGATGACCAGTACATCGAGGTTGTCGCCGACTTCGCTGAACGCCTGGATCAGCCCGGCGTGCTGGGCCGGCGCCAGGTGGACCATGCTCTGGGTACCGGAGGCAGCCGGCACGATGCGCACACCGCCAGGCCCCTGCAGTATCACGTCACGCAGCTCGCAGCGCCCTTCGATGACATCGGCCAGGGTCCGTTTGGGCGTCAGGCCCAGCAACACGTCGACATTGGCCAGGCCCAGGTCGGCATCCAGCAACATGACCCTGCGGCCGAGTTCGGCCAACGCCAGGGACAGGTTCACTGAAACGTTAGTCTTGCCGACGCCACCTTTGCCACCGGTCACGGCGATCACCTGTACGGGATGCATGCTACCCATGTTTGTAATTTACCTTGTATCGCTGGGACCCAGGCCACACGTAGGGCAATTCTGCGCACCCCTTGGCATAGCTACTTTGCACACGTTTCATACTCAACCCGCTCGCCGTGGGTTGTGGTAGAGATCAGCGAACATGTCGGCCATTGCCTCTTCGCTGGGCTCCTCCTGCTGCTGCACATTGACCGCCCGGGACACCAGCTGGTGCCCCCGCGGCAGGTGCAGGTCGTCAGGAATGCGCGGGCCGTCGGTAAGATAGGCCACAGGCAAATCATGACTGATGGCAAGGCTCAGCACATCGCCAAGGCTTGCCGTTTCGTCGAGCTTGGTCAGGATGCAGCCGGCCAGGCCACAGCGCTTGTAGCTGTGGTAGGCGGCGGTCAGCACCTGCTTCTGGCTGGTGGTGGCCAGTACCAGGTAATTCTTGGCGGCGATGCCACGGCCGGCCAGGGTCTCCAGCTGCATGCGCAGGGCCGGGTCGCTGGCTTGCAGGCCGGCGGTATCGATCAGCACCACACGCTTGCGCAGCAGCGGCTCCAGCGCTGCCGCCAGCGACTGACCAGGGTCGACATAGGTGACCGGGACATTGAGGATGCGGCCAAGGGTCTTGAGCTGCTCCTGGGCACCGATGCGAAAACTGTCCATGCTCACCAGCGCCATGTTCTGCGCGCCATACTTGAGCACATAGCGCGCCGCCAGCTTGGCCAGGGTGGTGGTCTTGCCCATGCCGGCCGGGCCGACCATGGCGATCACACCGCCTTCTTCGATCGGCTCTACCTCGGGGATGTCGATCATGCGGGCCAAGTGCGCCAGCAGCATGCGCCAGGCATGGCGTGGCTCTTCGATTTCGGCGGTCAGCTCCAGCAGCTCGCGGGCAATCGGCCCGGACAGGCCAATGCGCTGCAGGCGCCGCCAGATGTTGGCCTGTTGTGGCTTGCTGCCCTGCAGCTGGGTCCAGGCCAGCGAGCCGAGCTGCACTTCCAGCAGTTCGCGCAGGCCCGACAGCTCGGAGCGCATGGCATCGAACAGGCGCGGGTCAACCGCCGCCGGTGCCGTGGCGGCCGCCGGTGGGGCCTCGGCATGGGGTTCGACCAGCGGCTCGGCGGCGGTCAGCGACTGCCCGGCGAACAATTGGCGGTTGTTGTCGCTGCTGTCCTGGCGGTGGCCGAGCTCGGCCTGGGCCGTGGCGATGCGCGTGTGGGTCTTGCGCAGCTCTTCTTCCAGCTCGGCATTGGGCACACGCGGGGCCAGGGCGGACAGCTTGTAGTCCAGCGCGGCCGTCAGCTCGACACCACCGGCAATGCGACGGTTGCCAATGATCGCGGCATCGGCGCCCAGCTCATCACGGACCAGTTTCATGGCCTGACGCATATCGGCGGCGAAAAATCGCTTAACTTGCATTATCCACTACCTCAGCCGTTAGGGCCCACGGTGGCAACGATGGTGACTTGCTTGTTGTCCGGTATTTCCTGATACGCCAGCACATGCAAATTCGGTACAGCCAGGCGACCGAAACGCGACAGCATGGCGCGGATCGGGCCGGCGACCAGCAGAATGGCCGGTTGGCCCTGCATTTCCTGGCGCTGGGCCGCTTCGATCAGCGAACGTTGCAGCTTTTCGGCCATGCTCGGCTCCAGAAGAACACCGTCTTCCTGACCTTGCCCGGCGCGTTGCAGACTATTGAGCAAGATCTGTTCCAACCTTGGCTCCAGGGTAATCACCGGGAGCTCCGACTCAACGCCGACAATGCTTTGCACGATGGCGCGACACAATCCGACGCGCACCGCCGCAACCAGCGCGGCGGTATCTTGACTCTTGCCAGCGTTGTTCGCGATCGCTTCGGCAATACTGCGAATATCGCGCACTGGTACCTGTTCCGACAACAGGGCCTGCAAGACCTTGAGCAGCCCCGACAAGGAAATGACACCCGGCACCAGTTCTTCTGCAAGTTTAGGCGAAGCCTTGGCCAGCACCTGCAACAGTTGCTGGACCTCTTCATGGCCAATCAGTTCATGACAGTGCTTTTGCAGGATCTGGTTGAGGTGGGTGGCCACTACCGTACTGGCGTCGACCACGGTATAGCCCAGCGACTGCGCCTGCGAGCGCTGGCCCACGTCGATCCACACCGCCTCCAGGCCGAACGCCGGGTCACGTGCGGCAATGCCGTTGAGGGTGCCGAACACCTGCCCCGGGTTGATCGCCAGCTCGCGGTCCGGGTAGATCTCGGCCTCCGCCAGGATCACACCCATCAGCGTCAGGCGATAGGCGCTGGGCTGCAGGTCAAGGTTGTCGCGGATATGCACCGTGGGCATGAGGAAGCCCAGGTCCTGCGACAGCTTCTTGCGCACGCCCTTGATTCGCGCCAGCAATTGACCACCCTGGTTGCGGTCCACCAGGGGGATCAGCCGGTAGCCGACTTCCAGGCCGATCATGTCGATCGGTGTCACATCGTCCCAGCCCAGTTCCTTGGTTTCCAGCGCCCGCTGCGGCGAAGGCAGCAGGTCTTGCTGGCGCTGCGCCTCCTGCAAAGCCTGGGCCTTGGCCTTCTGCTGTTTCTTCCACACCAGATAAGCCCCGCCGCCGGCCAGCAGCCCCAGGCCGATGAAGGCGATGTGCGGCATGCCCGGCACCAGCCCCATGACAATCATCAACCCCGCCGACACCGCCAACGCCTTGGGCGAATCGAACATCTGCCGGTTGATCAGTTTGCCCATGTCCTCGGAGCCCGAGGCGCGCGTGACCATGATGGCCGCAGCGGTCGACAACAGCAGTGATGGCAATTGCGCCACCAAACCGTCACCGATAGTCAGCAGGGCGTACACCTTGCCGGCCTCGCCGAAGCTCATGCCATGCTGCAGCATGCCGATCAGCATGCCACCGATCAGGTTGATGAACAGGATCAGCAAGCCGGCAATGGCATCACCGCGCACGAACTTGCTGGCACCGTCCATCGAACCGTAGAACTCGGCCTCCTGGGCCACCTCGGCACGACGGTGCTTGGCCTGGGCCTGGTCGATGAGGCCGGCATTGAGGTCGGCGTCGATCGCCATCTGCTTGCCGGGCATGGCGTCCAGGGTGAAGCGCGCGCTCACTTCCGAGATACGCCCGGCGCCCTTGGTCACCACCACGAAGTTGATGATCATGAGGATGGCGAAGACCACCGCACCGACCACGTAGTTACCGCCGATCACCACCTCGCCGAAGGCCTGGATCACCTTGCCGGCGGCACCGTGGCCTTCCTGGCCATGCAGCATGACCACCCGCGTGGAGGCAACGTTCAGTGCCAGGCGCAGCAGCGTGGCCACCAGCAGGATGGTGGGGAATGCTGCGAAGTCGAGCGGGCGCAAGGCGTAGACGCAGACCAGCAGCACCACGATCGACAAGGCGATGTTGAAGGTGAAGAACACGTCGAGCAGGAACGGTGGTATCGGCAACATCATCATTGCCAACATCACCAACAGCAGCAGCGGTACACCCAGGTTGCCCCGGCCGAGCCCGGCCAGGTTATGACGGGCGTTGCTGATTAACTGAGTGCGATCCACCGCGAGTCCTCTTGATGCAAAACTTTGACGCCCAAGGGGCATCTGCGGCTGGCATTGCAAGAAGCCTTCCAACTTTGCGCGACAGGAGATTTATGTTGTGGGTCGGCCTGTGGGAGCGGGCGTGCCCGCGAAGCAGGCGACGCAGTGTCTGGCACCGGCTGCGCCGGTGTTCGCGGGCAAGCCCGCTCCCACAGGCGTAACGGTGAATGACAGCTTCCAATCCCCTCTCAAGACCCAAGATCAACTGTCGCGGCGCAGGTCTGGCGGGATCGGCAGGTCATCCTTCAACGGCTCAGGGCGCTTGCCCTTGCCCGCACGGTATTGGCGGATCTGGAACACATAGGCCAGCACCTGCGCCACAGCCAGGTACAGGCCGGCGGGGATTTCCTGCTCGATCTCGGTCGAGTAATAGATCGCCCGCGCCAGCGCCGGCGATTCCAGGATCTGAACCTTATGCTCCATGCCAATTTCGCGAATCTTCAAGGCAATGAAGTCCGTGCCCTTGGCCAACAGCAACGGCGCCACCCCACCCTTCTCCGGGTCATACTGCAAGGCGACCGCATAGTGGGTCGGGTTGGTGATGATCACATCGGCCTGCGGCACCGCCGCCATCATGCGCCGCTGCGACACTTCGCGCTGCAGCTGGCGAATACGCTGCTTGACCTCGGGCTTGCCCTCGCTGTCCTTGTACTCGTCGCGCACTTCCTGCTTGGTCATCTTCAGTTTCTTGTGCGTCTGGTACAGCTGGAACGGCACATCCGCAGCCGCGATCAACAACAACCCGGCCGACATCCACAAGGCACTCCAGCCCACTACCTGCAGGCTGTGAATGATCGCCTGCTCCAGCGGCTCGTTGGCAATCGACAGCAGCGCCTGACGGTCGTTGATCAATACCACCACCGCCACCACCAGGATCACGAAAAACTTGGCCAGCGCCTTCAGCAATTCGGTCAAGGCATGCATCGAGAACATGCGCTTGATGCCTGACAACGGATTCATGCGACTGAATTTCGGCTGCAGCAAACTGCCCGAGAACAGGAAGCCGCTCAGCGCGATGGGCGCCACGAAGGAGATCACGAACAGCAGGATCAGCACCGGCTGCACGGCCCAGATGGCCATCTTGCCCGAGGCCAGCAGAAACGCGCCCATCGCCCGCTCATCGACGATGATGTCCCGGGTCAGGCTGAAGTTCATGCGCATCAACGCCAGCAGGGTTTCGGCCAAATGGCCACCAAACGCCAGCAGCCCGCCCGCACCGGCCAGGGTCACCGCCACCGTGTTCAGCTCCTTGGAGCGGGCGACCTCGCCTTTTTCCCGTGAGTCGCGCTTGCGTTTCTCGGTGGGGTCTTCCGTTTTGTCCTGGCCGCTCTCGCTCTCAGCCATGCTCAGCCCGCCCTTGCCAGTTCACGCAGCCACTGCAGCGTTTCGCTGGCCAATGCCTGGTAGTGCGACAGCACATCGGCCAGGCCGACCCAGAAGATGAACATGCCCATGACCAGGGTCAACGGGAAACCGATGGAGAAAATGTTCAGCTGCGGCGCCGCACGGGTCATCACCCCAAAGGCGATGTTCACCACCAGCAACGCCGCAATCACCGGCAGGATCAACAGCAAGCCGGCACCGAACACCCAACCCATGCGCCCGGCCAGCTCCCAGAAGTGGTTGACCACCAGCGCATTGCCAACCGGCAACGTGGTGAAGCTTTCGGTGAGCACCTCGAACACCACCAGGTGGCCGTTCATCAACAGGAACAGCACACTCACCAGCATGGTCATGAACTGGCTGATCACCGTGACGTTGACCCCGTTCCCCGGGTCGACCATGGAGGCAAAGGCCATACCCATCTGCACCGCCACGATCTGCCCGGCAATCACGAACGCCTGGAACAGCAACTGCAACGCCAGGCCGAACAACGTCCCGACGATGATCTGTTCGGCGCACAGCTGCAGGCCGCGCAGGCTCAGCGGGTCGAATTCAGGCAGCGGTGGCAACGCCGGCACGATGACCACGGTAATGGCTACGGCCACATACAGGCGCACCCGCGCCGGCAGCATGCGGGTACCGAAGATCGGCATGGTCATCAACACGGCCGTCACCCTGAACAATGGCAGGATGAAGGTGGCGACCCAGGTGCCGATCTGCGTATCGGTCAGCTCAAGCATCCGCGCATCAACCTATGAGCTGCGGAATGTTGGTATAGAGCGTGGTGATGTACTCCATGAACTTCTGCACCAGCCACGGCCCGGCGACGATCAGCGTGATCAGCATCACCAGCAGGCGCGGCAGAAAGCTCAGGGTCTGTTCGTTGATCTGCGTGGCGGCCTGGAACATCGCCACCACCAGGCCCACCAGCAGGCTCGGCACCACCAGCACGGCCACCATCAGGGTGGTCAGCCACAGGGCATCACGGAACAGGTCGACAGCGACTTCAGGTGTCATCGGCGGCTCTCCTTGACGGCGTCAGACGCCGCCGAAACTGCTGGCCAGGGTGCCCATGATCAGCGCCCAGCCATCGACCAGCACGAACAGCATGATCTTGAACGGCAGCGAAATGATCAGCGGCGACAGCATCATCATACCCATCGCCATCAGCACACTGGCCACCACCATGTCGATGATCAGGAACGGGATGAAAATCATGAAGCCGATCTGGAACGCCGTTTTCAACTCGGAGGTGACGAACGCGGGCACCAGTATGGTCAGCGGCACCTGATCGGGCCCGGCAATGTCGGTGCGCTTGGACAAGCGCATGAACAGGTCCAGGTCGCTTTGCCGGGTTTGCGCCAGCATGAAGTCCTTGAGCGGCCCCTGGGCCTTGTCGATGGCCTGCTGAGCGGTCATCTGCTCTTTCAGGTAAGGCTGCAAGGCATCCTGGTTCACCCGGTCGAACACCGGGGCCATGATGAACATCGTCAGGAACAGCGCCATGCCGGTCAGCAGTTGGTTCGACGGTGTCTGCTGCAAGCCCAGGGCCTGGCGCAGGATCGAGAACACGATGATGATACGGGTGAAGCTGGTCATCAGGATGACGAACGCCGGAATGAAGCTCAGCGCCGTCATGATCAGCAGGATTTGCAGGCTGACCGAATATTCCTGCTGCCCGTCCGCGGTATTGGACAGGGTAATGGCCGGAATCGACAACGGGTCGGCGGCCAACGCCAACGGCGCGGCCAGCAACAGCGCCACTGTCAACAACGGCCCCAACAACCTACGCAGTGCGCCGCTCATCACCTGTTGTCCTTAGGGTTCTTGCCCATCAGCTCCATCAACCGCTGGGCAAACTCCGGCGTCGCCTGGCGAGTGTTTTCCGGCACTTGCACCGGTTCTGCCAGCACATGCAATGCCTCGATGCTGCCCGGGGTATGGCCTATCAGAATCTGCTCCTTGCCCACCTGCACCAGCAACAGGCGGTCGCGCGGGCCGATGGCGCGGCTACCGACGATCTCGATCACCTGCCCACCCTTAACTGCCGTGCTTTGCAAACGCCGCAGCAGCCAGGCCAGGAAGAAAATCAGCCCAACTACCAGCAGCAGGCCGAAGACCATCTGCGCCAGCTGCCCGCCCAGGCTGCCAGGCGCAGCTGCCGGCGGGGCCGTGGGCGTGGCCGCAGCCAGGCAGGCATGGCTGCCCAACAGCGCCGCAAGTGCCGCAATGGCGCGTATCGTGGCCTTCACTCAGCGCAGCTTCTTGATGCGTTCGCTGGGGCTGATCACGTCGGTCAGGCGAATGCCGAACTTCTCGTTGACCACCACCACTTCGCCATGGGCGATCAGCGTACCGTTGACCAGCACGTCCAGGGGCTCGCCGGCCAGGCGATCGAGCTCGATGACCGAACCCTGGTTGAGCTGCAGCAGGTTGCGGATATTGATCTCGGTGCTGCCCACTTCCATAGAAATGTTCACCGGGATATCCAGGATCACATCCAGGTTCGGCCCTTCGAGGCTGACATTTTCGTTCGGCTTGGGCGAGCTGGCGAACTCTTCCATTGGCAGGCGACCCGGGCCGCTGTGGCTGCTGGTGTCACCGCCCAGCAGCGCATCGATGTCCGCCTGGCCGGCCGCACCGGTCTCTTCCAGCGCGGCGGCCCACTCATCGGCCAAGGCCTGATCTTCTGGGGAGGTGATCTCGTTTTCGTTAGCCATGGTTTCCTCGACAGGCATTCAATTCGTTAGGGGCGACCGGCACGCCGTCAGCGGCGTTCGATCGGGTCGATGATCTGCAGCGCCAGGTTGCCCTTGTGCGAGCCCAGCCGCGCCTTGAACGCCGGCACGCCATTGGCGCGCAACACCAGGTGCTCGGGCAATTCAACCGGTATCACATCGCCGGGCTGCATGTGCAGAATGTCGCGCAGCTTCAACTGGCGCCGGGCCACGGTGGCAGTCATCGGCACCGCAACATCCAGCACGTCTTCGCGCAGGGCCTTGACCCAACGCTCGTCCTGGTCGTCCAGGTCAGACTGGAAACCGGCATCGAGCATTTCCCGCACCGGCTCGATCATCGAATACGGCATGGTCACGTGCAGGTCACCGCCACCACCGTCCAGCTCGATATGGAAGGTGGACACCACCACGGCCTCGCTCGGCCCGACAATGTTGGCCATGGCAGGGTTGACCTCGGAGTTCATGTACTCGAAAGACACCGGCATGATGGCCTGCCAGGCTTCCTTGAGGTCGACGAAGCACTGGTCCAGCACCATGCGTACCACGCGCAGCTCGGTGGGGGTGAACTCACGGCCCTCGATCTTGGCATGGCGGCCATCGCCGCCGAAGAAATTGTCCACCAGCTTGAACACCAGCTTGGCGTCGAGAATGAACAGCGAAGTGCCACGCAATGGCTTGATCTTGACCAGGTTCAGGCTGGTCGGCACATACAACGAGTGCACGTATTCGCCGAACTTCATCACCTGCACGCCACCCACGGCCACGTCGGCCGAGCGGCGCAGCAGGTTGAACATGCTGATGCGGGTGTAACGGGCGAAACGCTCGTTGATCATTTCCAGGGTCGGCATGCGACCGCGCACGATACGGTCCTGACTGGTCAGGTCGTAGCTTTTGATACTGCCAGGCTCCGAGACGCTCTCGGTCTGCACCAGCCCGTCGTCGACGCCGTGCAACAGAGCATCGATCTCATCCTGGGACAGCAGGTCCTGTACGGCCATTGCGCACTCCTACTGCAATACGAAATTGGTGAACAGCAGCTGGTCGATGACCGGCTTGCCAAGTTCCTTCTGCGCCACTTCCTGGACCACGGCAGTCGCTTTCTGGCGCAGCATTTCCTGGCCGACCGGGCTGCCAGCGAGGGCGTCGAAGCCCTGCCCGGAGAACATCATCACCAGGTTGTTGCGGATGACCGGCATGTGCACCTTGAGCGCGTCCAGGTCTGCCTGGTTGCGCGCCTGCATGGTAATGCTCACCTGCATGTAGCGCTGACGACCGTTCTGGTTGAAGTTGACCACGAAGGCCGGGGTCAGCGCCTGGTAGATTGCCGCGGGCTTGACGTTGCTGGCTGCCGCCTCGGCAGCCGGCGCCGGTTCGCTCTTGTGCATGATGAACCAGGTAGCGCCCACCGACAGGCCGATCGCCAGCAACAAGCCGACGACAGCCATGATGATCAGCTTGAGTTTGCCTTTTGTGGCGGGGTCTTTGACTGCTTCGCTCTTCGCCATGCCAATAATCCGTCGTCCATCGGGGGTTCAAAGGAGGATGGCTTGGCTTGAGCAAGTGTTATGCCAGCTTATTCAGAAGCTCGGTTTCAGCAGGATTTGCGGTGCTCGCTTCTTCGCGGGCATGCCCGCTCCCACAGGTACTGCACAGGTTTCAAATCCCGGTGGGAGCGGGCGAGCCCGCGAACAGGCCGGAACAGGCTACCTGGCATCAGGCGTAGTAATCGACCGCACTGTCGCCGACAACCACCTGCTGCTCCACTGGCCGGGCGCTATCGACAACCTCGCCCCCACCCTGCCCGGCCCGCCGCGCCGCCACCCCGGACAGATTGCTGTCCTGTGCCTGGCCCTGTTGTTGTTGCTGCCCCCGCGACTGATCGGCGACGTTGACGTCGGGCTGCGCCAGCCCCTGCTGGGCGAACAGCTCGCGCAGGCGGTGCACCTGACTGTCCAGGGCATCACGCACGCCCGCATGGCCGCTGATGAACGTGATCTGGGTAGCCTGGTCCGCCGCCACATTGACGCGAATGTCCAGGCGGCCCAGCTCGGCTGGCTCCAGCTGGATATCCGCCGACTTGAGATTCTGGCTGGACAAGTACATGACCCGGTTGACCAGGCCCTCGGCCCATGCATTCTGGTTCATCGGCAAGGGCTGGTGCAGCGGGCTGGTACTGCCCGGCACCGCGTTGGCGGTCTTGGCCGTGGCTGCCTGGGTCAGGCTGGCCAGGCGATTGGCGAAATCATCGATACGGGTGTCGCTGGCAGCGCTCTTGGTGTCTTTCAGGCCGTCTTCGAGCAAGGCACCAAACGCCCCGTCACCGGATTCGGTAGCTTCGCCCTCGGATTGCTCGACCACAGTCGTCAAGCTATTGACGGCAGCACGGCCGTCTTCGCCCCGAGCCTGGGCCGGATCAAGGGCATGTGCGGAGGTACTACCTCTGGCCTGAGCACTGTGCTCCAGCGCCAGGCGCAGGGTTGGCAGGTTGGCCAAGGGGTCGGCGTCAGGGTCGAAGGCTTCTTCGGTGGGTTCTGCCGGCACTGCGGTGGCCAGTTGGGCTTGCGCCGTGGCGGCTTGCAACACGGGCGCCACCGCCTCGGCCTGGGCCTGGATCAGCTGCCCGCCGGGCTGGCCATCGGTGACTTGCCCAGCCACCAGGCTGGCGTCCGTCAGCCCGGTATCAGCCTGCCCGGCATCGTTATCCGGCAATTTGTTGCCGTCATCGGCAACGGCTGCCTGGCTGCCCGGGCCCTTCTTGCCGCCAACAGCCGCGTCTGGCTTGTCCTTGGGCTTGGCCTGGGCAACCTTGTCATCGGGCCCACCCGGCGGGTTGCGCCGCTGCTGGGCCATGACCTGGTCGAAGCCGTCGCCCTTGTCGCCCAACGCCTGCACGGGTTTGTCCGCCTGTTGGGCAGTTGACCGCGCGGTACTGGCGGAGGCATTGGCTTGCAACAAGGGGTTGGGTGCGACAGGCATCGAGCGGTCTCCGCGCCAGAACGTGAATATCTTCCTGGCAGAGAGAAGCAAGACTCGCGCCAACTAGCCGTCAGCCGGCAGAAATGCGATCTTTCTCACCGCTATAAAAGCACTTTACCTCCTGATACTCCCGAACAATGCGGCTGATCAGGTCCTCGATGCCATACAGCGGCGGCTGCCGCGCACGCTCTTCAAGCTGCTGGCACAGGCTGGCCAAAATCATCGCGCCCATATTGCTGCTGCTGCCCTTGAAGCTGTGTGCAGCCGTCATGAGTTCTGCGGCACTTTTAGCCGCGTGCAGCTGCTCCACGCGGAGCTCCGAGTCCGTGAGAAACGTCTCCACCAATGTCAGATACTCATTCTCCATGACCTCACGCAGGCCCTTGAGAACTTGGTGATCGATATGCATGTCCATCACTTGCTCACTCCCTGATCAAGCAGATTATGCCCAAGCCCGCCCGGGGCTCACCATTGGAATTCCACCTGCGCACACCGCCCGCCCTCGGCCCAGCGCGCATCACTGGCCAGCTGCTGCACCATGTTCAGGCCACGACCACTCAGGCCGTGGTCCGGCACAGCCCGGGCCAACACGCTCGGCACATCGAAACCAGCGCCGCTGTCGCGAACCTCGATACTCAGACGCCCACCCTGGGGGCGCGGTTCAACCCTTAAACGGATGCTTACATAACCTTCACCCACCAACGCCAGGCGCCGCGCGCGCTCTTGATAATAGTCGGCAAAGCCCTGCACATCGCATTTGAGCTGCGAATCCAGACCGAGCACGCCATGCTCCAGCGCATTGGAATACAACTCGCTGAGCACGCTGTGCAGGTGGCCGGTGCGCGCTCGCAGGCCCGGTATTTCCTGCAACAACTGCACCATGTAAGGCACCGGGTTGAAACTTTTGAGACTGGCACCCCGCACCTCGAACGCCAACGACCAGTCCTGCGGGCTGGACCGTCCGCTGTCAGCGTAGAGCACAGGCATCGGTGGCCGCTCTTGAGCATCGAACATGCGGATATCGCACAAGCTGATATCGTCACGTGGGCGCCCTCCAAAACGCTCGAGGGCCAACAGCAACTCGTCGAACAAGCGGGCCGGGTCGCGGTTGGCGTCCAGCACTTCGCGCAGGCGCCGATCCCCAAACAAGCGCTCCTGCTCGTCGGCAGTGTCCAGCACCCCGTCCGACAGCAGGAGCAGGCGCTCCCCTTGTACCAGCGGCAACATCTCTGTGCTGGCATCGAAGCATTCGGCCGCCAGAATACCCAGCGGCAGGTGCCGAGACTGCAGCACCGACAACACCCGGCCATCCACCGAAAGGTGGTAGACATCAGGCATGCCGCCATTCCATACCTCTACTGCGCCACACTGCATGCTCAGATTGAGCAGCACCGCGCAACAGAACATGTCGACCGGCAGAATACGCTTGAGCTTGGCGTTCATCTCGCGCAGGACCTCGGCCATGTCGTAACCCTTGGCGGTCATGCCGTAGAACACTTCCGCCAGCGGCATGGCACCCACTGCAGCCGGCAGGCCGTGGCCGGTGAAATCACCCAGCAGCACACGCATGTCGCCGGCCGGCGTGAATGCCGCCAGCATCAGGTCGCCATTGAACAAGGCGTAGGGCGATTGCAGGTAGCGGATGTTTGCCGCAGCCAGGCAGCCGGCGTGGGCGACCTTGTCGAACACGGCCTTGGCCACCCGCTGTTCGTTGAGCAAGTGGTGGTGGTGCCGGGCGATCTGGTCACGCTGCGCCAGCACGGTGCCCTGCAGCCGACGCAGGCGGTCCATGGCGCGGATCTTGGCAGCCAGTATCGCCGCGCTGTAGGGCTTGGCCATGAAATCATCGCCGCCCGCTTCCAGGCAACGCACCAAGGCCTCTTCCTCGTTCAGCGAGGTGAGGAAAATGATCGGCACCAACGCCTCGCCCGCCAGGGCCTTGATCTGCCGCGCCGCCTCGAAGCCGTCCATGACCGGCATCAGCGCATCCAGCAGCACCAACTGCGGGCGCCGCTCGACGAACAGCGCCACGGCCTGCGCACCATTTTCCGCGGTGACAACCTCGTGCCCCTGGCGACGCACGATCTGCGCCAGCAGCAGACGGTCGGCGGCACCGTCTTCGGCAACCAGCACGGTCAATGCCTGTTCGGCCGGCATGTCGGCGCTCAGCTGATGTTGAAGAGTTTTTCGAAATTGGAGATGGCGAGAATCTTGCGCACGTCGGAGCTGGGGTTCACCACTTGCACCTCAACCGTTTCGCCCGCATGGTCGCGCAGCAGCAACAGCATGCCCAGGGCCGAACTGTCGAGGTAGGTAGTGTCTTTCAGATCGACAACCACGCAATCTTGCCGGCCTGGTTGGCGCTCATAGGCATCGCGAAATTCCTGATGCTTGCTGAAATCGAAGCGTCCTTTGATCTTGATCGTCAACGTTTTCCCATCCTGCGTGAGATCAGTTTCTACTGCCATGCGAGCGATTCCTTCGATGATGGCGAATACAGCTTGTTGAAGGTTTAGCAGGCGATGGCATGGGCGGCAAGAACACGGCGCCCACAGGCCGCTCCACAACGCGACGCTACGGATTCAGAACTGGTTTTGCCGCGGCAGGCGCTGGGACAACTCGTCCAGCAGGCGCTGCTCACGCTTGTCCTCGGCGCGGCGGGCCTCGTCCAAGTAGCGCTGCACCAGCTTGCGCAGCCCCTCCACCCGGGCGTAGGCCTGCTGCCACGTGCCACGGGCATTGTCGAGGTTGTTCTGGTGCCAGACCAGGCTTTGCCGCTGCTGGGTCATCGCCGTTTCCAACTGCCCAAGGAAGCGCTGGTAGTTCACCAGCCAGTTGCCATTGACCCCCTGCCCACCACGGTTGAGCCACTGCTGCTGGTAGTCCTCGCGAAACCGCTCCAGCTCGGCCAGCTTGGCTTGGGCGACGGCAACTTGCTGCTGAAAATGGCCCAGCCGCTGGGCGGCCTTGCGTTCGGCCTCTTCAGCCATGTCCACCACCGGCGCCAGGCGCGCGGCGCGCCCAGGGAGGGCCATGGCCTATCAGCCGGCCGGGGGCGTGAAGATCGCCCCCAGCTCTTCACGGCTTTGCGCCATACCCACGTTTTCACGCAGGCCCTGGCGCAAGAAACCCACCAGCTTGGACTGCAGGGCAATCGCCAGGTCAGTCTCCGGATCGCCGCCCGCTACATAGGCACCCACGCTGATCAGGTCGCGGCTTTGCGACAAGCGCGACCATAGCTGCTTGAATTTCTGCGCCTGACGCAAGTGGTCGGCATCCACCACCTGCGGCATCACCCGGCTGATCGAGGCTTCGATATCAATGGCCGGGTAATGGCCTTCCTCCGCCAGGCGCCGCGACAGTACGAAATGCCCGTCAAGCACACCACGCGCCGAATCCGCGATGGGGTCTTGCTGATCGTCACCTTCGGACAGCACGGTATAGAACGCGGTGATCGAGCCACCACCTGGCAAGCCATTACCCGCCCGCTCCACCAGCTTGGGCAGCTTGGCAAACACCGACGGCGGATAACCCCGCGTGGCCGGCGGCTCGCCAATGGCCAGGGCAATTTCCCGCTGGGCCTGGGCAAAACGCGTCAGCGAATCCATCAGCAACAGCACATTCTTGCCTTTATCGCGGAAGTACTCGGCAATGCGCGTGCAGTACATGGCGGCGCGCAGGCGCATCAGGGGGGCATCGTCGGCCGGCGAGGCGACCACCACCGAGCGCTTGAGGCCCTCCTCACCGAGAATGTGCTCGATGAATTCCTTGACCTCGCGGCCCCGCTCACCAATCAGGCCAACCACGATGATTTCCGCTTCGGTGAAGCGGGTCATCATGCCCAGCAATACCGATTTACCCACGCCAGTACCGGCAAACAGGCCCAGGCGCTGACCACGGCCGACGGTCAGCAGGCCGTTGATGCTGCGAATACCCACATCCAGCGGTTTGCTGATCGGGTCGCGGTTGAGCGGGTTGATCACCGGGCCGTCCATCGGCACCCAATCCTCAGCCTTCATCCCGCCCTTGCCATCCAGCGCGCGGCCCGCACCGTCCAGCACCCGGCCGAGCATACTCATGCCCATGGGCAGGCGGCCGCCGTCGTCCAGCGGCACCACGCGTGCACCTGGGGCAATGCCGACAATACTGCCCACTGGCATGAGGAATACCTTGGACCCGGCAAAGCCCATGACCTCGGCCTCGACCTGCACCGGGTGGTAACTGTCGTCGTTGATCACCAGGCAGCGGCTGCCCACGGCGGCCCGCAGGCCTTCGGCCTCCAGGGTAAGCCCGACCATGCGCAGCAGACGGCCTTCGACGATCGGCTGGGCGGGCAGCGCAATGGCCTCGGCGTAACTGCCCAGGCGCTTGCTGAAACTGGTGCGTTCAAGGCGCATCAGGGTTGTCCACGGCAGGTTCGACCGGCGCTTCCAGGTCTATGGCAAGGTCGGGTTTTGCCGGGTGCAGAGAATGGTCGTGCAACTGGTCGAACAACTGCGCGACGGCTTTTTCGATGCGCGTTTCCATGCTCGCATCGATGCGGCTGTGCGCGGTTTCGATGCGGCAACCACCGGGCAACAAGGTGCCGTCTTCCAACAGCCGCCAGTTTTCCTCATGCCGTTCGCGCAGCGCCTTGGCCAGCTCGAAATCCTGCGGGTTGAGGTGAATACGAATGTTCTCCGCGCCCATGGGCAGCAGCTTGAGTGCCTCGCGCAGCACCTGGGTGATCTGGCTGGAGTCGGTGCGCAGCTCACGGCCGATCACCTGGCGGGTCATGTGCGCGACCAGATGCACCAGATGCTTTTCGATCTGTGTGTCTTGCTCGGCAATCGGCGCCATCAGGTTGCTCATCAGCCGCTCAAGGCTGTCGAGCTTGGCCTTGAGCGCCTCTTCGGCCTCCTGACGCACCTTCAGCTGGGTGCTATGGAAGCCCTCGCGCTCACCGGTGGCGAAGCCCTCGTTGTAGGCTTCCTGGCGTATGGCTTCGAGCTCTTCCAGGGTCAGTGGCTGGACTTCTTCCAGCGGCACTTCCTCGATTTCGTCCTCGACCACCTCGGGCTCCGGCTCGGGCTCGGCTTGGGGCTCGGGTTGCGGGTCGAAACTGGGCAACGCCCATACATCCACGCCCTCGAGGTCGCGGGCACGGATCAGGTCGCTGGGGTGGTGTTCTTTGGTGGACATTGGTAATGCCTGTGGGTCATAGCGGCAAGCTTCAAGCGGCAAGTTTCAAGAAAAAACAGGCTGCGCGAGGGCTGCTGTTTCTTGTAGCTTGCGGCTTGTAACTGGCCGCTTAAATCATTTCCTCGGCGCCTTTGCCGCCAAGCACGATCTCGCCGGCTTCGGCCATGCGCCGGGCAATGGTGAGGATTTCCTTCTGCGCCGTTTCCACATCGCTGACCCGCACCGGGCCCTTGGCCTCCAGGTCGTCGCGCAGCAGCTCCGAGGCACGCTTGGACATGTTCTTGAAGATCTTGTCCTTGACGCGCTCGTCGGCCCCCTTGAGCGAAACCACCAGCACGTCCGACGACACTTCGCGCAGCAGCGCCTGGATACCGCGGTCGTCGACATCGGCCAGGTTGTTGAAGACGAACATCAGGTCTTCGATCTGCTCCGACAGGTCGCTGTCGATTTCGCGGATCGCATCCATCAACGCACCTTCCACGGAGCTGTCGAGGAAGTTCATGATGTCGGCGGCCCGCTTGATGCCGCCCAGGGTAGTGCGCGCGGCGTTGGAGTTGCCCGAGAACTGCTTCTCCAGAATCTGGTTCAGTTCTTTCAAGGCCGCTGGCTGCACAGTGTTGAGCGACGACACGCGCAAAACGATGTCCAGGCGCACCTTGTGGTCGAAGTTGCTCAGTACCTCGCCGGCCTGGTCGGGGTCGAGGTAGGCGACCACGATGGCCTGGATCTGCGGGTGTTCGTAGCGGATCACATCGGCCACGGCGCGCGGCTCCATCCACTTCAGGCTGTCCAGGCCACTGGTGTTGCCACCCAGCAGGATGCGGTCGACCAGGCCGTTGGCCTTGTCCTCGCCCAGCGCCTGGTTGAGCATCTTGCGGATATAGGCATCGGAGCCCACGCCGAGGCTGGTTTGGTCGCCGACAATGTCGACGAACTCACTCATCACCTGCTCGACCTGGTCACGGTGCACATTGCCCATCTGCGCCATGGCCACACCGACCCGCTGCACTTCCTTGGGGCCCATGTGGCGCAGCACCTGCGCCGCATCGGTTTCACCCAGCGAAAGCAACAGGATCGCCGCCTTGTCCACGCGGCTGAGCTTGGCGGTAACGGCTCGGTTATCACTCATCGGCGTTGATCCACTCTTTCACGACCTGGGCAACACGGCCCGGGTCTTCGGCCACAAGGCCTTTGATTGCGTTGAGCTGTGCCTCGTAACCCTCGCTCGGGCTAGGCAGCAGAATGCTTGTCGGGCCACCCAGGCTGACGCGGTCGTTGGCCAGTTCGCCATCCAGACCCATCATGCCGCCCAGCTCCATGTCGCTATCCGGGGCAGCTTGCTTGCCGCCCCCTGTGATGTTGTTCAACACCGGCCGCAGTACACCGAACACCAGCACCAGGATGAACACTACGCCCAATACCTGCTTGACGATGTCCCAGAACCACGGCTGCTGGTAGAAGGCGATGTCGGCAATTTCCTCGCCACGGTCGGCCGCGAACGGCACGTTGATCACCGTCACGCTGTCGCCACGGCTGGCATCAAAACCAACGGCGTCCTGCACCAGGCGGGTGAAGCGCGCCAGGTCTTCGCTGCCCCACGGGGCACGGGTGGTGTCACCGGTCGCCGGGTCGATCTTGACCTGGTCGTCGACCACCACAGCCACCGACAGACGGGTCATGCGCCCTTGCTGCTGGCGGGTGTGGCTGATCGAGCGGTCCAGCTCGAAGTTCTTCGTGCTTTGCTGACGCTTGTCCGACGGGTACGGCGCGAGCATCGGCTGGCCGGTGGCCGGGTCCATGATCTGCTGGCCATTGGCATCGACCAGCGGTTGGCCAGGCTGAATGGCCGCTGCCGGGGTGGCGGCGCCACCGGTGGTCTGCGGTGCCGTGGCGGCACCGGGCGGCTGGTTGCTCAGCGCCCCAGGCACGCCTTGCGGGCCTTGGCTGCTGGCACGCTGTTCATCAACCGACTGCTCGCTGCGCAGCGCTGGCTGGTCGGGGTTGAACTGCTCGGAAGTGGACTCGACCGCGCTGAAGTCCAGGTCGGCGGACACTTCGGCCTTGTAGCGGTCGTTACCCAGCACCGGCTGCAGAATGTTGTGCACACGCTGGGTGAGCATGCTTTCCACCCGGCGGCTGTAGTCGAACTGCTTGCCAGCCTGGGTCAGCGCAGAATCCTGGATCTGCTCGGACAGCAGGTTGCCCTTCTGGTCCACCACGGTGACCTGTGACTTGTCCAGCTCCGGCACGCTGGTGGCGACCAGGTTGACGATAGCCATCACCTGCCCGGGTTCCAGGGCACGACCTGGGTACAACTCGACCAGTACCGAAGCGCTGGGCTTGCGCTCGTCGCGCACGAACACCGAGCTTTTCGGAATGGCCAGGTGAACACGGGCGGCCTTGACGTTGTTCAGGCTCGACACGGTACGCGCCAGCTCGCCTTCCAGGCTGCGGCGGTAGCGGGTAGCCTCCATGAACTGGCTGGTGCCCAGGCCCTGCTCCTTGTCGAGCAGTTCGAAGCCCACGTTGCCGTCGCTTGGCGCCACGCCCGCCGCGGCCAGCTTCAGGCGTGCGCGGGCGAGGTCATCGGACTTGACCAGCAAGGCGCCAGAATTGGGTTCGACGTTGTACGGAATGTCGGCCGCAGCCAGGGTGTCCATGACCTGCTTGGTGTCCATGCCCGACAAGCTGCCGTACAGCGGGCGGTAATCGGGTTGCTGCGACCACAGCACCACGGCAAAGCCGATCGCCACGCTGGCCGCCAGGCCGACCATGAGGCCGACCTGCCGCAGCATGGGCATCTGCGCGATGTTTTCCAGAAACGCCATGCCGAACAGCGGCGGCTTGGCCGCTGGCGAACCAGCCTTGGCGGGGGCGTTATCGACGACTGCTTCAGCCATGGGTTACATCCGTCCTCAAACCGGCATCTGCATGATGTCCTGGTACGCCTGGACCAGCTTGTTGCGTACCTGGGTCATGGCCTGCATCGACACGCTGGCCTTTTGCGAAGCGATCATCACGTCGGTGAGGTCGACGCCGCTCTTGCCGATTTCGAAGGCGTTGGCCAACTGGGTCGAGGCTTGCTGGGTTTCATGAACCTTGCCAATGGCCTGGCCGAGCATGTCGGCAAAGGTGCTTTGACCTGGCGCCAGCTCGGCGGCAGCGGTGACCTTGGGCAGCGACATGGCGTCGGCCTGCATGGCGCGCATATCCAGCATCAGACGATTGAATTCAACACCTTGGCTCATGACCCTTCTCTCTCCTGCGGCCGCATTTTTTTGACACTCATGCAGCGAATAACCTACGTAAAGCAACAAAGGTGCCAGCCTCTATCGTTCAGACAACATCACCCCCCTGTGGGAGCGGGCGAGCCCGCGAACACCGGCGCAGCCGGTGCCATGCAGCGCGTTGGATGCTTCGCGGGCAAGCCAGCTCCCACACAGGCCGCATCGCGCGTGCGAACAGGACCTGTCAGCCGAACAAGCTGGCCTCGACGTCAAACCCGGCATCGCGCATCTGCGCCAGCTTGTAGCGCAGGGTGCGCGGGCTGATGCCAAGCCGTTCCGCGGCTTCCTTGCGGCGGCCACGCTCGGCCCGCAGGGTATCGATGATCATCTGGTACTCGTGGCGGCGCATGTCATCCCCCAGGCCGCTGGCTTCAGCGGCGACCGCGGGTGATAGCTCATTGCCAGCTGACAATGGAATGGCGCCTTCCAGACAGAAATCCGCCACTTCAATCACCCCGCCCTGCTGCAGAATCAAGGCCCGCTGCAGGGCGTTGTCCAGTTCACGGACGTTGCCCGGCCAGGCGTAGCCCTGCAAACAGGCCTGTGCCTGCGCCGACAAGCGCACCGGGGCATGCTTCATTTTCGCCACATGCCGCGCCAGCAGCCGCTCGGCCAGTTGCAGAATGTCGCCAGGGCGCTCGCGCAACGGGCGCCAGGCCAGGGGGAATACCGAAAGGCGGTAATACAGGTCTTCACGGAAACGCCCAGCTGCCACCTCGCCAGCCAGGTCGCGGTTGGTCGTGGCCAATACGCGAATGTCGAGACTGACCGGCTTGCGCCCGCCTACCCGCTCTACCTCGCGCTCCTGCAGCACCCGCAACAGCTTGGCCTGCAGCGCCATGGGCATTTCCGAAATTTCGTCGAGCAGCAAGGTGCCGCCCTCGGCCTGCTCGAACTTGCCGGGCTGGGAGGCAATGGCACCGGTAAAGGCCCCCTTTTCGTGCCCGAACAAGGTGGCTTCGAGCATGTTGTCGGGGATCGCCGCGCAGTTGATCGCCACGAAGGGCTGGGCCGCACGGGGGGATTGCTGGTGAATGTAGCGCGCCAGCACTTCCTTGCCGGTACCAGACTCGCCGGAAATCAGCACGGTGGAATCGCTGCGCGCAACGCGCGCCGCCAGCTCCAGAAGCTGGCGACTAGCCGGCTCGCAGGCCACCGGCCCCTCTTCCCCCGAGACCCGCCCGGCCGCATGCCGCTCGACCAGGCTGAGCAGCGCCTTGGGCTCGAACGGTTTGACCAGGTAATCGGCAGCCCCCTGGCGCATGGCCTCCACCGCACGCTCGACCGCCGCGTGCGCGGTCATCAACAGCACCGGCAACTGCGGCTGCTGGCGGCGCAGTTGCGCGAGCAACTGGTGGCCATCCATGCCGGGCATGTTCACATCGCTCACCACTAGGCTGAAGGCGCCATCGTGCACGGCCTCCAGAGCTTCCTCGGCACTGCCGACTGCCTGGTAGGCAAAGCCGCCGATTGCCAGCGTGTCACCCAAGGCCTGGCGCAATACGCGGTCATCCTCGACCAGCAGCACCTTGATCGCCATCACACGCCCTCCGCCAATTGCCCGTCGATCAACGGCAGCTCGACCCGCACGCAGGTGCCACGACCGACCTTCGAGCGCAGGCTCAGGCTGCCCTGGTGCGCCCGCACAACTGCCTTGACCACCGCCAGACCCAGGCCGGTGCCGGTGGCCTTGGTGGTCAGAAACGGTTCGCCCAGGCGCGCCAACAAGCTGGCGTCGATGCCGCTGCCGGCATCACTTACGCACAGGTACAGGGTGCGCTGGCGGCGGAACAGGTGCACTTTCAAGCGCGCCGGCCCTTCGCTGGCCTGCAAGGCGTTCTCGATCAGGTTGAGCAAGGCACCCACCAAGGTGTCACGATTGCAGAGCAGCTCACCCAGGTGGCTGTCGCACTGCCAGCGCACGGCGTGGCCCTGCACATGGGCCTGGGCGGCCTGCTGCAAGGCCTGGAACAGGGCCTTGGGGGTGAGCCGATCGCCCAGCGGCAGCTCGCCACGGGCGAACACCAGCATGTCGCGCACTTGGTGTTCCAGTTCGTGCAAGCGCTCTTTCAAGGTCGCAGCAAAGCGCTGGCGGGTTTCGGCATCCAGTGCGTGCGCGCTGTCGGCCAGATGGCTGGCGTAGAGCATGGCTGCCGACAAGGGGGTACGGATCTGATGCGCCAGCGAGGCGACCATGCGCCCCAGCGCCGACAGGCGCTCATGGCGCGCCAACTGGTCCTGCAGGCGTCGGGTTTCAGTCAGGTCGTTGAGCAGCACCAACTGGCCAGGCTCGGCGTCCAGGGAACGGGTGGCGATGGACAGGCGGCGGCCATCGCGTAGCGAGACTTCATGGCCGTCGTCCTTGCGCGGTGCAAAGCTGCGGGTGATCACCTGGCGCCACAGCTGGCCGAGCAACGGCTCGCCGAGCAGTTGGCAGGCGGCTGGGTTGGCTTCACGCACAAGGCCTTGGCCATCGATCACGATCACCCCGCCAGGCAGCAGGTCCAGCAGGTTCTGCAGGCGGTTGGCCAGGCGTTCCTTTTCACTCAGTTCGTCGATGCGCTGGGCGCTGACCACCGCCAGTTCGCCTTTCAGCTCGCTGACCCGGGCTTCGAGCAGGCTGTAGGACTGGCTCAGCTGGCTGGACACCTGATTGAACAGGGCGAAAGTTTGCTCGATACCCTGGCGGCTGTCCTGCTCGACCGGGGTATGCCCCTGCTGATCGGGGGCTGGGGATAGTTTGGCGGCCTGGGGCATCGTGCTCTCTCGCGTGGCTGACCGTCATAAAAACGGTGTGGTGCCAGCGGTGTAGCAATAGCCGTGCCGGGGATAGGGTTTTGTTGCAACCTGTACCCGCCTTTTCGCGGGCTTGGCCGCTCCCGCAGGGCCAGCGCTGGATTCGCGCCATGCACTGCACCTGTGGGAGCGGGCAAGCCCGCGAAGAGGCCAGTACAGACGACCGCCAGGCTTCAATCCTCAGCCTGGTCCTCGCCGCCTTGGCGGCTCATGCCATACTTGCGCATTTTCTCGACCAAGGTGGTCCGGCGAATACGCAGCCGCTCAGCCGCGCGCGCCACAATCCCGTTGGCATCGTCCAGCGCCTGCTGGATCAACCCCTGCTCCAGGCTCCCCAGGTAATCCTTGAGGTCCAGGCCTTCAGGGGGCAGCATCGCAGGGTTGCTGAAATTAGGCGTATGGCCATTGATCGCCACACGTTCTTCCAGGTCGGTGCGCAGGCTATCGACCATCTGCTCGTCTTCATCATCGACATAGCGGAATTTCTTCGGCAGCTCGGAAACCCCGATCACCCCGTAAGGGTGCATGATGGCCATGCGCTCAACGAGGTTGGCCAGCTCCCGAACGTTGCCCGGCCAGCCATGGCGGCACAACGACATGATCGAGGCGGAATTGAAGCGTATGGAACCGCGCTTCTCGTGCTCCATGCGCGAGATCAGTTCGTTCATCAGCAGCGGAATGTCTTCCACCCGCTCGCGCAGCGGCGCCATCTCGATGGGGAACACGTTCAGCCGGTAGTAGAGGTCTTCGCGGAAGGTACCGCCCTCGATCATGGTTTCGAGGTTTTTGTGTGTCGCGGCAATGATGCGCACATCGATGCTCTGGGTCTTGTTGCTGCCCACGCGCTCGAAGGTGCGTTCCTGCAGCACGCGCAGCAGCTTGACCTGCATCGGCAACGGCATGTCGCCGATCTCGTCAAGGAACAGGGTGCCCCCGTTGGCCAGCTCGAAACGCCCGGCACGGCTGGTGATCGCCCCGGTAAAGGCGCCTTTCTCGTGGCCGAACAGCTCGCTTTCCAGCAACTCAGCGGGGATCGCGCCGCAGTTGACCGGCACGAACGGCGCTTCGCGGCGCTTGGAGTGGTAGTGCAGGTTGCGTGCGACCACCTCTTTGCCGGTGCCCGACTCACCCAGGATCAACACACTGGCGTCGGTGTCGGCCACTTGCTGCATCATCTGCCGCACATGCTGGATGGCTCGGCTGGTACCCACCAGGCTGCGGAACAGGTTGGGCTCACGCTGGCGGCCGCGCTCACGCGCCTGGTCATACATCTCGCGGTAGACCTGGGCACGGTGCAGCGAATCCAGCAACTGGCTGTAGCTGGGCGGCATTTCCAAGTTGGAAAGCACGCGGCGGCGAAGGTCTTCAGGGAACTCTGCAGAAGAAATTTCACCTAAAAGCAAAACCGGAAGGAACTCATCCCACCCAGCCACTGTCTTAAGCAACCCAAGCACATTGCCAGGAGCGTTTACCGCGCCAATGAGCACGCACAGTACTTCGCGGCTGGAAGCCAACGGCTCGACCGCCTGCTGCCAGTCATGGCTGGCGCACGCGAGGTTTTCTTCGCCGAGAAAGTTCAGCACCACCGCGAGATCGCGGCGGCGCTCGCTGTCGTCATCGATCAGCAGGATCTTGGTTTCACGCCACATGCAATAGCAACTTCCCTAGTCATATCGGCACCCTGCAAGGGGCATGCTCGACATCATTCCGACTGAATGGTCAGTGTTCGGACGTCTGGAATTCGAAAACAGCCACTAGTTAAGTCAAAAAGGGCCATGCAGTCAAATTTATGGCGCCTTTTCTAATGTTGTGCGCATCTTAACTGAAGAGATGGTATACCTTTGAAGCATTTTTTGCTTGGTTGATCTGCATCATCTCTTCGGCAATTGCCTGGCGTTCACCGGTTGTCACATCGATGAGGTTGCGGTAGACCTCCAACACCCCTTCCAGCTTTTCGCGCAGCAACCCCTGGTCCATCGTGTGGTTTTCCAGTACGTCGTCGATGCAGGTGCGACATGCCACATCCAGCTTGGCAATGGCGTCCCAGTCACGTTCACCAAGAGCGCCGATCAGGGCATCGCAGGTGTCATCGAGGCGTTGCAGTGCGTTCACGTTAATCTCCTTGCCGTCAGCTGGCGGGCTGGGCGTCGGCAATGCCGTCCCAACCGCTTTTCACGGTAATCAGCAGTTGCGCAACTTCGTCGATGATGCTCGCATCGTTGTCGACATTCGCCTGCATGAGCCGGTTGGTCATGTATACATAGAGGGCGTCGAGGTTTTCCACATACTCGGGGTTTTCGCTCTTTTCGGGCTGCAGGCCGTCACGCAAGCCGATGATGATGTCGATCGCCTTGCCCAGCATAAGCCCCTTCTCGGCGATGTCACCACGCGCCATGGCACCCTTGGCCTGGGCCATCCGATCGAGACCTCCCTCCATCAGCATCTGCACCAGGCGATGCGGCGTGGCTTCGGAAATCTGAGCATGGGAATTGACCTTCTGGTACTGACGAAGGGCTCTCATGGGATTCATCTTGCGACCTCGTGACGGGCAGGCTTAGGGGAGATATTCCTTGTATCGGGCGGATCGAGAAAAACTTTACCGGCCGATGACATGAAGCTGGGCACCGCGCCCAGGCTTCATGCAAGGCTCACGGATCAATCGTCGCTGTTCGACTTGTTCAACGCGTTAAGCGTGCTGAGCACCGAGTTCTGCTGCTGACGCAACTGCGTGACCAAGGTATCCATGTTGTTGTACTTGTCCTGCAGGCTCTTCTGCAGGGCTTCCATCCGGGCGTCCAGGGTGTCCTGCTCGGCCTTGAGCTTGGTCAGGCTTTCACTGAGCACCTGGGAGCGTGCGGCAAGGGTACCCGTACTGGCCTTGGCGAACGGCTCAGTAACATTCTGCAAGCGTGCCAGCAGGCCATCCTTGCCATTGAAAATGCTGGTGAGGTCTGCCGCGTTGGTGGACGCGATCTTATCCCACTTCGCGTCGTCCAGACTCAGCGCACCGCCATCCTGGGCCGATGTCACGCCAAAGGCCGCCAACGACTTCAAGGCCCCATTGCCGGACACTGCATTGAGCTCTTCGCGAATGGATGTCATCAGGGTGCGCATGGTTGCATCGCCGGTCAGCGCCGCAGCCGTCATGGTGCCATCGGGATTCTTGGTTACCTTGGTTTCAGCGTTTATCACAGCGAGCAAAGCGTTGTAGGTATCGATGAAACCTTTGAGGCCTGACTTCAGCGTGGTAGAGCTGGTACTAAGCGACAGAATGGTCGCGGTCTTTTCCCCACTAGAGGCATTCGTCGGTGAAGTCCCCACCAACTTGATATTGAGCCCACTCACAGCATCATTGATATCGTTAGTCTTGGACTTCATGGCGATGCCATCGAGTGTGTACTCTGCGTCCGTCGGCTCATCGACCACCGTATAGCCAGTGTCTATACCAGAATTACCCGACAGCGTGATATCGGAGCCCTCACCCATCGTGGTCGAGGTCACGATCAAACGAGAGCCGTTGGCATCCGTCAGTACGTTGGCACTGAGGCCTGCAACGCCAAACTGGCTGTTGATGCTATCACGCACCTGCTGCAACGTGGCGCCAGGCGGAACACTAAGGTCGAAATCCTTCCCGCCCTGACTTATGGTCAAGGTAGTCGGAGAAGTACCCTTATTGACGACAGACCCCGCGCCGTCGGCATAAACCCTGGTCGAAACCTTGGAGGCTGTTGCAAGCTTGTCCACGATTAACTTGAACGAACCGTTTGCGGCGCCGCTGCCCATGGTTACCGTGGCGACCTTCTCATCCGAGGACTTGAGGCTCAGGCCGCCAAAGCTGTTGGTATCGCTCATGTTGGCCAAAGCGCCGCGGAACGCGTCCAGCGCCGCCTGAATCTTGCCGATCGAGGACAACGTGGTGGTTGCCTTCAGTGTTTGAGTATTGATCTGCGCCTGCTTCGGCGCCTTTTGCGCGGCCACCAGCGAATCGACGATCGCCTGGGTATCGATGCCCGAGCCAATACCACTGACTGTTGTACCTGCCATCATTGCTCTCCTTGTTCAGTAGCTGCCGTATCCTTGGCGGAAAAATCCATCAAAATGTCGACCACAACAAAAATCGTGCCAGCCTAAACTTGGTCGTCGAACAGCAGGCTGCTGGCTTCACTGAGGCTCTGCGCCAACTTCAGCGCAAGTTCCGACGGAAGCTGCCGGATTACCTCACCGGACTGGGTAGCGATCACCTTGACCACAACCTGGCCCGTGGAATCATCGATGGAAAAGTCCAGCTGCCGCTGGCTCGATTGCACGAAATCGCGAATTTCGCCCACGGCCTTTTCCAGGTCTTCGCGCGAGTGCGGCTGATTATCGGTGCCAGCGGTTTCCTGCACCTTGGCAGGCACAGCGGCGTCCCGATCGCGATCAGCTACTGGCGCCTGGGGCAAGACGGTCGGATACACCTGGCTCAGCTTGACACTCATGTCCATGTTTCGAACTCCCTCATGTCAAAAAAGGCGAAAGGGCACGTAAACGCGCCCTTTCACCCTTTACTCAGGCGCCTGAATTACTGAAGCAGTTTCAGGACCGAGGATGGCAGCTGGTTGGCCTGCGACAGGATCGCAGTCGAAGCCTGCTGCAGGGTCTGCTGCTTGGTCAGCTCGGCAGTTTCCGAAGCGAAGTCCACGTCCTGCACGGTGGAGCGGGCAGCGGTGGAGTTCTTCTGGATGTTCTGCAGGTTATCGACGGTGGTCTGCAGACGGTTCTGGGTAGCACCCAGGCCCGAACGGACGCTGTCGATGGAGCCGATGGCCTTGTCGATAACGGCCAGGGCATTCTGGGCGTTGGAAGCGTCGGTTACGTCAGTTTCCGAGATAGTGGTTTTCTGCGAAGCAACGGTGGTCGCACCAAACAGCGCAGTAACGCCGTCAGCCGCACCTTCCCCCAGAGAATAGCCCTTGGCCGAGTCGAGCGAAACCTGGCCAGTAACGATTGCGTTATCACCGTCGGCCAGCTGGACAACTGTACCGGAGTACTTACCGTCACCACCTTTGGAATCGACGCCGATGGAAGCCGAGTCAGTAGTACCGGTGAACTTCAGGTTTTCGCCGGTATCGGATTTGACTTCGAGAGTATCGTTGACTTCATCGTAGTTAACGCTGATACCCAGCTTCGCAGCGTTGGACTTGAGTTGGTCAGCGAGGCTGGCAGTATCGGTAACACCGATGAACTTGACCGCAGTACCGTCCCCCACTGCCAGCTCGAAGCTCGCCGGATCAGTTGCAGCAGCGGCACCTACCGAGAACTTGACTTCAGTGCTAGCGGTAGCAGTCAGACCACCGACTGCGCCATTGAGTTTGGATGCGATTTCCTTGGCAGAAGCGCCATCGGCATAGCTTACAGTCGACGTCTGGCCATTACCGGTCACAACGATGTCGCCAGCTGTCAGACCGGTGTCGTTGATGGTGACGGCCGTACTCTTGATCTGCTGCGAACCAATCTTGTTTGCAGCCACATTATCCAGAGTCAGGTTGATAGTTTCGTTGGCGTTAGCCCCCACCTGGATAGCCTTGGTGCCGTACGAACCGTCCAGCAGCTTCTGACCACCAAAAGTAGTGGTTTGAGAAATACGGTTCAGCTCAGCAGTCAGCGCTTGGTATTCGTCGTTGTTCGACTTACGGTCGTCGGCGCTCAGCGAGCCAGTGGCCGAGGACAGAGCCAAGGTACGCATTTTTTGCAGAATGTCGGTCGATGCCTGCATTGCGCCTTCAGCGGTCTGGGCGATCGAGATGCCGTCGTTGGCGTTCTTCACAGCCTGGCCCAGGCCATTGATCTGGCTGGTCAGGCGGTTGCTGATCTGCAGGCCGGCAGCGTCGTCTTTAGCGCTGTTGATGCGCAGACCCGAGGACAGACGCTGCATCGAAGTGGTCTGGGCGTTGCTCGCCTTGGTCAGGTTGGCCTGGGTGGTGATCGACGCAATGTTGGTGTTTACAGTTAAAGCCATGACGAAATCCTCGTTGGATGGGTACTGCGGCTTCCGGCCTTGGCAACCGCCGGATTGGCCTAGAGAACCTTCGTAATAGTTATCGTCGGGTGCGCGGGTTGCTTGAGGGTTTTTTCGAAAAAAAATGCTGGCAGGAGGCCAGCCCTGAGAAATCAAGGGGTTAAGGGCGGTTTATTGGCGTCAAATTCCGCTGCTGAACAGGCTTAATGGCATTGCCAGCCCCACCCTCCCCTGTGGGAGCGGGCGCGCCCGCGAACACCGGCAATGCCGGTGCCATCCACCGCGTTGATCGCTTCGCGGGCATGCCCGCTCCCACAGGGAGCCGGTGAGGTTCATGCCTTTGTGTTCCAGCCACAAAAAAAGCGCCGGGCGGTGGCCGCCGGGCGCTTTTTTGAAGTGACCTAGGGTCAGTCGCGATAGAGAATGGCCGAGCCCCACGACAGGCCCACGCCAAAGCCGCTGATCGCCACGCGCTTCCAGCTGCCATCGAGCATGTGCTTCTGCAGCAGCAGTGGCACGCTGGATGACACAGTGTTGCCGGTTTCGAGCATGTCCTTGACGAACTTCTCGGGGTGCTGCTCTTCGAAACGGCGCGCCACCGCGTCAACAATCGCCGCGCTGCCCTGGTGGATGCAGAAGGCGTCGATATCCGACGACTGCAGGCCGCTGGCGTCCAGCAACTCATGCAGGTGCGCCGGGACCTTGATCAAGGCGAAGTTGAATACCTGGCGGCCGTTCATGAAGAACTTGCCATCGCTGACCTTGAGGTGTTCAGCGCCGGACCCGTCGGTGCCGAAACGCGCCTGGCCCAACTTCCAGACCGCGCCTTCACCCATCCAGGTGGCCGTGGCGGCGTCGCCAAACAGCATGGTGGTGTTACGGTCTTCCGGGTCGACGATCTTCGAGTACGGGTCGGCAGTGATCAGCAAGCCATTTTTCAGCCCTGCCGCTTCCATGAAGCCCTTGATCGCATACAAGCCATACACATAGCCCGAGCAGCCCAGCGACACATCGAACGCCGCTACCCGGGTAGACAGGCCCAGCTTGCTCTGAACGATGGCAGCGGTGTGCGGCAGGCCTTCTTCGTCACCGTTCTGGGTGACCACGATCAACGCATCGATCGACTGCGGATCCAGGTCAGGGTTGCTGGCGAACAGGGCCTGGGCGGCTTCTACGCACAGGTCGGAGGTTTCCTGTTCTGCGGCCTTGCGCGGCAGGAAAGAGGCGCCGATCTTGCCGAACATGAACTCTTCGTCCTTGCCGAACTTCGCACCCTGGACATAGTTGTCCAGGCCAGCGGTAGGCACGTAACTCGCGATGCTTTTGATGCCAATCATTCTGGCTTCCCAATGAAAACAGCCAAAGACCACCACTCGATGAATTGAGGGCGCCAAATACCGGCAGCGCTCGCCTGCGCGCCGGTAACAAAATGCTGCAACAGCTGCTGCATAGAATACAGGGAAGATGACCGTTTTGACTCATTGGTCACATTGAAATGCTACGAAAGCCTTGCAGAGGGTGCGGGGACTGGGTTTTTCGCAGGCATGAAAAAGCTGGGGCCGCTTTGCGCCCCTTCGCGGGCTTGCCCGCCCCTGCAGGGCATGCGCTGGCTTCAAGCACACGCAAAACCTGTGGGAGCGGGCAAGCCCGCGAAGGGGCGCAAAGCGGCCCCAGCGATCGAACAGCCAGCTTAGAGCTTGTTGAACAGGCTCAACTGCGAGATGCGCGAGAAGGCCAGCTGCGAGGCCTCCAGCATGGCCTGCTGCAAGGTCAGGGTAATGGCAGCCTGCGACATGTCGGTGTTGCCGATGGCGTTCTGGGTCGTCTTGTTGGCCAGGCCCAGGCTGGTGTTCTCCTGCCGCTGGATCTCCAGCGAGTTACCACGGGCACCAATCGAGCCACGGGTAATATCGACCTGCTCGCGGGCACTGGCCAGGTTGGCGATGGCCGAGGCAGCCGCGTCTTTCAGTGCGTTGGCCTCGCCCGTGCCGGTGACCGGGGTATCCAGGGCAGCACGCAACTGGCTGATGGTTTCCAGCACGTTCTGGTTCTGGTGGGTATTGGCGGTGATCGCGAATTGGTCACCGGCCTCTGGCGAGCCGGACATCTCGTAGGTCACGCCGGCCACCGTCAGCGAGGGCGCCGTGAAGGTGCCGCTGGCAATCGCCTTGCTATCGGCGGTCAATGGCTGGGCGTACAGCTCATAGGCGCCGGGGCCGGTGAACTTGATCACCGCACCATTGCTGGGGAAGGTACTGCGGTAGGCGGTTTCATCGGTGACGCTGCTGCCGGTGATCTGGGCGCTGGAGCTGTTGCTGCCGTTGCGGGTGGCATTGAACGAGTCCGGACGCGCTTGCAGCGAGAATTCACGCCCCGCCACGGCCGCATCGGCATCGGCGCCCTCTTCCAGGGTGACGGTTATTTCGAACTCAACGCCACGCAGGGCAATCTTGTTGGCACCCTCGGTGTTGCTGTCGAAGGTCCCGTTGGTGGCGGTTTCGGAGGTGATGTCCCTACCGCTGGCGTCGGTGATGGTGTACTGGGTCGCGCTGGTGAAGGTCAGCTTGTAGGGCTGGCCCGCCGTGAAGCTGTTGTTGTAGGAGGTGCTCGATGTCAACAGACCCGAGGACACGCCGACCACGTGGTCGTCGGTGGCGGGCACCAGCAAGCTCGACTGGGTGCGACTTTTGTTGCTGGCCGAGTCGAAGATGCTGAAACCGGTGTCGTTGGTGGCCAGGTTCAGGGTATCGGAGACCTGCAGGCTCAGCTGGGTCTGGTCACCGTGGTAGCTGTAGGTACCATCGGAATTACGGACGTAAGGCGGCGTGGTGCTTTTCGAGCCGCCGAACATGTAGTCGCCATTGGCGTCGCGCGAGTTGAGCAGGCCGAAGATGTTGGCTTCGATCTCCTTCAACTCGGTACTGATGGCCACGCGATCGGAGTCGGTGACGCCGGCGCCACCGGCGCGGATCGCCAACTCGCTGGCGCGCTGCATCGCATCGTTGATGGTGGAGAGCACGCTCTCCTCCTGCAGCAGCGCATTGCTGACCGTATTGATGTTGCCGCTGTACTGGTCCAGCAACGACTGCTGCTGTTGCAGCAGCAACAGGCGCGCAGCACCGACCGGGTCATCAGCCGCTGTCTGGATGCGGATACCCGAAGTCACCTGGTCGTTGGTCTTGTTCATGCTGGAGAAGTTCTTGGAGTAGCTACTGGCGCTGGCCTCATAGAACTGAGCAGTGGAAATACGCACGATAGTCTACTCCTTACAAAGCGTTGATCAGGGTGCTGAAGGTTTCTTGCGCCGCCTTGATGATCTGCGAAGACGCCGTGTAGTAATGCTGGAACTTGACCAGGCTGGCCGCTTCGTCATCCAGGTTGACCCCCGACACCGCGCTGCGGCTTTCGCTGGCGGACTTGAGCACCGCTTCGGTGGCGGTGGTGTCGATGGACGCCTGGTTGGCCTTGGCCCCCACGCGCTCGACCAGCGAGGCGTAGGCAGACGTGAAGCTGGTGCCGCCACCCGAGCCGGTATTGACCGTCGATTTGGTCTGCAGCTCCAGTAGCGCCGTGGCATTGCGGTTATCCGCCTTGCCGTCGGCATTGAACGACAGGGTAAAGCTGTCGTTGGCGGCAGGGCTGCCGCCGATGGTGGTCTCGACACTGAAGGTACGCGGGTTGCCGCTGCCATCCAGAATCGGGTTGCCCGAACCATCCAGCATTGGCACCGCGATGGACAGCTTGTTGTCCTGCCCTGGCACCACACTGCCCGTGCCGATCTGGGTGCCCTTGGCGTCGAACAGCTTGTAGCCCTGCGAACCGCCACTGGCGGCGTCGAACACCACGCGCACCGGCATCGAGTCGCGAATCGACTGCTGGATCAACGCGGTGTCGGCACCGCCATAAACGTCCAGCGCTTCGCCCAGCGTCGGCTGGGTGATGGTGCCGGTGCCGCTGTTGCCACTGCCCGCGTTGGCACTGATCGGCCCGGCGAAAGCCAGCTTATTGGCGTCAGTCAGCGTCGTGGTGATGCTACCGGCAGCGGCACGGGTCGGGATGACCTTGAAGCTGTCGCCGGCCGCCAGGCCACCGCCTTTCAACGCCAGGCTGAACCCATCGATCACCGGCGCCGGGTCGGCATTGAGGTCAAAGCTGCCCATGTCGGTACCGTCGGAGCGGCGCACGCTGTACTGGTTGGCGCTGGTGAACTTCACTTCGTAGTCGTAGGTAGTCAGTGCCCCGCTGTCGGCGATGGTGACATCCAGGTTGCCGGAGCCGGCACTGTTGTTCGACGATGCGAGGCTGCGCTGGGCGATGGCGGTGGCACTGTTGATGCTGGAAAACAGCGAGCTGCCGAACTGGCCATTGGCATCCAGGCCCTGCCCCAACTGGCTGTTGATGCTGTCGGCAACCACCAGGGCAACACGGCCGAGCTCGTTCATCGACGGCGTCAGCACATCCTGGCGATAGCGCAGCAAACCGCCGATGGCGCCACCAGAAATCACCGAGGTCACGTCCGAGCTGAACGAGTCATAGTTGATACGCAGGCCAACCTGGCTCTTGTCGGCCACCCCCGGCTCCACCGACAAGGTATTGGCCTTGGTGCCGGTAACCAGCGACTGGCCACTGCCCAGGTACACGTCGTAGTTGCCGTCGCGCTCCTGCACCGTCACCCCCACCAGCTCATTGAGCTGGCGTACCGCTTCGCCGCGCGCATCCAGCAGGCTGTTGGGGGTGTTGCCAGAGGCACTGGCCGCCGTGATCTGCTTGTTGTACTCGGCAATGCTGGCGGTGAGCTTGTTCACCTGCCCGGCCATGGTATCGAGCTGGGAGTTGATCGTGGCGTTCTGCTGGGACAACTGGGTGCTCACCGCGTTGAACCGGTTGCTCAGGGTTTGCGCCTGAGTCAGCAACAGCTGCCGCGAGGCGACATCACCCGGCTTGGCTGCGGCCGTCTGCATGGCCGCGAAAAATGCCGTGAGCACCGAGCTGATACCCGTGTCACGGTCGGCCAACAGTTTGTCGACACTGGTGATCTGATCCTGAAAGGTGGCCGAGTCCGCCTGCAGCGAGGTGGCCGTCTGCAGTTGGTTGTCCAGGTAGGAGCTGTAGATGCGGCGCACATCGGCCAGCGTGGTGCCGGTGCCCAGGAACCCCGCGCCGATGTTGTGCGAAGGCCCCGCAGCCTGCAGCGTCTGCTGGCGCGAATAGCCACTGGTCGCGGCGTTGGCGATGTTGTTACTGGTTACCGACAATGCCGCCTGGCTGGCATTCAGGCCACTCAGGCCAATCGAAATCAGGCTCGACATGCTTTAGTCCTTTTATAAATTCGTGGTTCTGCCAGCCATGGCGTATTGCGGGGTTGACTGCATTTGCTGGGCGATGCTGATGATCTTGCGCGCATAGCCCGGGTCGGTCGCATAACCTGCCTTTTGCAGCTCTCTTGCAAACTGCTCTGGGTTATCGGCCGAATCCAGTGCACCTTGATAGCGGGAATTACTCTGCAACAAGGTCACCAGGTCGTGGAAGCTGTCCTGGTACGAGTCGTAGCTGCGAAACGCTGCGGTTTCCTTGACGAACTGGCCATCGCGGAACTCGCTGGTGATCGCGCGCGCCTGCTCGCCCTGCCAGTTGCCGGTGGCCTTGATGCCGAACAGGTTGTGGCTGCTGCTGCCGTCGCTGTTGCGCATGACCGATTTGCCCCAACCGGTTTCCAGTGCAGCCTGGGCCACCAGGTAGCGCGGGTCGATGCCGATGCGCTTGGCCGCCTGCTCAGCCATCGGCAGCATGGTGGCGACGAATTCGTCGCTGTTGGCAAAGGCTTTTTTCGGTGCCAATGGTGGCTGGGCCACGGCCCGGCCGACAATGCGCAGCCCCGAGTCCGGCACGGCGAAAGCCTTGGCCACTTGCTGGCCTTCACGCGCCGGCACGGCAGCAGCGTTGGCCGTGGCCGCCGAGGGCACGATACCGGCCAGCAGGCGGTCGGTGAGCTTGCTGGGCAGGGCCAGGCGCCGCGAATTGAGCGCAGCCACGTCGTTGCGGTTGCTGGCCGGAGCCGTGGCACGTGCCGGCTCTGCCACCTTGTTGCCCCACAAGGCCGGGCCTGCGTTATCCACCCGCGGGAACGGGCTGGTGTTGATCGAAGCGCTGCGGCCCTTGGTCAACTGGCGCACCAGCACGTCCTGCAAGCCGATACCGCCCCCCTCGCGGGACATGCTCACCGCCAGCTGCTGGTCGTACATGTCTCGGTACTGCTTGACCGTTTCGGTGTTCATCGGGTTGTCGTCAGCCAGCACGTCGCTGGCCTTGCGCGAGGCCTTGAGCATTTCGCTGATGAACAGCGACTCGAACTCCTGGGCCACCTTGCGCACATTGGCTTCGCTGTTGCGGTCACCCTGTTTGAGCGCGTTGAGGCGGTTGAGGTCGGTGTAGGCGCCGCTGTCGGCACTACCGGAAACCAGGCTTTTGCTGTTCATTGGCGACGGCCTCAGATCACGATCAGGTCGGCTTGCAGGGCGCCGGCCTGTTTCAGGGCTTCGAGAATGGCCATGAGGTCACCGGGCGCTGCGCCCACCTGATTCACCGCGCGGACGATTTCATCCAGCGTGGTACCAGGGCCGAACTTGAACATCGGCTTGGCTTCCTGCTCGGCATTGACCCGCGAGCGCGGCACCACGGCGGTCTGGCCGTTGGAGAGCGGGCCCGGCTGGCTGACGATCGGGTCTTCGGTAATGGTCACGGTCAGGCTGCCGTGGGTCACCGCCGCTGGCGAAACCTTCACGTTCTGGCCAATGACGATGGTACCGGTACGCGAATTGATGATGACTTTGGCCACCGCCTGGCCGGGGTCGATTTCCAGGTTTTCCAGGACCGACAGGTAGTCCACGCGCTGGCTTGGGTCCATCGGCGCACTGACCCGCACCGAGCCACCGTCCACCGCCTGGGCCACACCTGGCCCCAGCAGGTCGTTGACCTTGTCGACGATACGTTTGGCGGTGGTGAAATCGGGGCGGTTGAGGTTCAAGGTCAGGGTATTGCCCTGGTTGAAGCCGCTTGGCACGGCCCGCTCCACACTGGCGCCACCTGGAATCCGACCCGCCGACGGAACGTTGACGGTGATCTTCGAGCCGTCACGGCCCTCGGCGTCGAAGCCCCCGACCACCAGGTTGCCTTGGGCGATGGCGTAGACGTTACCGTCAATACCCTTGAGCGGGGTCATCAGCAGGCTGCCGCCGCGCAGGCTCTTCGAGTTACCGATCGAGGACACGGTAATGTCGACCACCTGGCCCGGCTTGGCGAACGGCGGCAAGTCGGCATGCACCGACACGGCAGCGACGTTTTTCAACTGCACGTTGCCGGAGCCTGGCGGCACCTTGATGCCGAACTGCGACAGCATGTTGTTGAAGGTTTGCAGGGTAAACGGGGTCTGGGTGGTCTGGTCACCCGTACCGTTCAGGCCAACCACCAGGCCATAGCCGATCAACTGGTTGGAGCGCACGCCAGAGATACTGGCGATATCCTTCAGGCGCTCGGCCTGGGCCACACAGGCACAGGACAGGAGCAGGGTTGCGGCAATCAGCTGCCTCACGTTGAACATGGTCATCCGTACTCAGAAAGGCCAAAGCGGGCTGAGGAAGAAGCGGTCCAGCCAACCAGGCTGGCTGGCATCGGCGAACGAGCCGGTACCGGAGTAGGTAATACGCGCGTCGGCCACACGGGTGGACGGTACGGTGTTATCGGTGGCGATGTCGTCGGCACGGACCATGCCGGCAATACGCACCAACTCTTCGCCGGTATTCAGGGTCAGCCACTTTTCGCCGCGTACCGCGATGATGCCGTTGGGCAGCACTTCGGCCACCGTTACGGTGATCGAGCCGGTCAGGGTGTTGCCCTGGGTCGCCTTGCTATCGCCCTTGGTGGCGCGGTCACCACTGTAGCCCGCCTCCAGCGACAGGTCGCCGCCGCCAAACGGGTTGTTGGTGTTCGGTGTGCCACCGAACAGCGAGGTCAGGCCGATATTGGTCTTGCTGTTCTTGGCAATCTGCGACCCGGCGTTCTTGCTGGCCGAGGTTTTCTCGTTGAGGGTGATGGTGATGATGTCACCCACCCGGAACGCCTTGCGGTCGCTGTAAAGGTTCTGCTCGAAACCGGCCTGGTAGATCGAACCGTTGTTGGCCGCTGCCGGCAACGGGGTGCGCGGCAACACCGGCGCATAGTACGGGTCGTTGGGCTTGGGCGTCGGCGCGACGCAACCTGCCAGCAACACCGCCCCCCCCAGGGCGAAAACGGACAACAGACGATTCATGACGCTTACCTCACGGGCACGGGTGTAACGAAAGAACAAGGCGGCTTAGAGCTGCTGGGTGACGAACGACAGCATCTGGTCGGCGGTGGAGATGACCTTGGAGTTCATCTCGTAGGCGCGCTGGGTGGTGATCATGTTCACCAGCTCTTCCACGGTGCTGACGTTGGAGTTTTCCAAGGTCTGCTGCTGGGTTGTGCCGAAACCGTTCAGGCCCGGGGTGCCGACTTGCGGCGCACCACTGGCAGCGGTTTCCAGGAACAGGTTGTCGCCAATCGCCTGCAGGCCGGCCGGGTTGATGAAGTCGGCAGTCTGGATGTTGCCGATCACCTGCGCAGCCGGGTTGCCGGCCGTGGTGATCGAGACCGTGCCGTCGGTGCCCACGGTGAAGGTTTGCGCATCGTTGGGCACAACAATCGCAGGTTCCAGGGCATAGCCGTTGGCGGTAACGATCTGGCCGTCGGAATTCAGGTGGAAGGTACCGTCACGGGTATAGGAAACGGTGCCATCGGGCTGCAGGATCTGGAAGAAACCACGGCCGTTGACCGCCATGTCCAGCGGGTTTTCGGTGGTTTGCAGGCTGCCGGCGACGAAGCTTTTCTGGGTGCCGACAATGCGCACACCTGTACCTACCTGCAGGCCCGAGGGTAGCTCGCTGTCCTGGGTCGACTGGGCGCCAGGCTGGCGTTTCACCTGGTAGAGCAGGTCGGCGAATTCGGCACGATCACGCTTGAAGCCGGTGGTCGAGACGTTGGCCAGGTTGTTGGAAATGACCGTCAGGTTGGTGTCCTGGGCGGACAGGCCGGTTTTAGCGACCCAAAGAGCCGGAAGCATGTAATTTCTCCTCGTGCGCCTGTTTTACGGCACGCGTTCAAAAGTGATTAGCCGATTTGCAAAACCCGAGCCATGGCTTCGTCGCCTTCCTTGGCCGTGTTCATCATCTTGACGTGCAGTTCGAACTGGCGTGACAACGCCAGCACCGAGGTCATTTCCTCGACCGCGTTGACGTTGCTGCCTTCCAGAAAGCCCGACACGACCCGTACATTCACGTCGGCATCGGCCGGCTGGCCGGACGTGGTGTGGATCAAGCCGTCCAGGCCCTTCTTCAGGCCCTTGATGTCGGGGTTCACCAGCTTGATGCGGTCAACCTCGGCAATCACCCGCGGGTCTTCGCCCATGGAGCGGATACTGAGGGTGCCATCAGCGCCGACCTCCACCTTCTGCTCGGGCGGTACGGCGATCGGGCCACCGTTGCCGATCACCGGCATGCCATTGCCGGCGCGCAGCACGCCAAGGGCATCGATGTTCAAGCTACCGGTGCGCACATAGGCTTCGCTGCCGTCGGGGGCCTGCACCGCGATGAAACCGTTGCCGGTCACCGCCACGTCCAGGTCACGGCCGGTTTCCACCAGGGGCCCCTGGGTGAAATCGGTCGCAGGCCGTTCGGTCATGGCGAATGCGCGCGCCGGAAAGCTGTCACCAAACACCGGCATCGAGCGGGCCTGTTCCAGGTCGCGCTGAAAACCATTGGTGGAAACGTTCGCCAGGTTGTTGGCGTGGGCCTTCTGCGCCAGCGCGTTCTGGCTGGCGCCGGTCATGGCCACATAAAGCAACTTGTCCACAGTATCTCCTTCTGCGCGTCGCTGCCGCGCTGTCACTGGGCAGGTTCAAAGCAATAATCGAACCAAGTATGAAACAGCCGGTTTACGGGGCTTGCAGCGTGCCAAGGGGCAGTAACCGTCAGTTTGTCGGCGGATAATTGCCGCCTGCGGCAAGGTAGGCTCAGTGGCTGCGGCAAGCTGCGTTGTTGTAGGGGCCGGCATGGCGTACCCAGCCCTTGCCCGGGTTGTGGGGCACACACAGGTAGCGGCCGGTGACCAGGCTTTGCCACAAGTAGAACGGGGCGGGAGCGGCCGAAAGTGGCAAAGCCATGGCCAGCAGGGCTATCAGCATTAGCCTTGTCATGAGCGTCAACCTTTGGAAATTTGGAGCCGCGTTGCGCCAATCGCGACACAAGGCCGCGCCTACAAGGGATCGCGATCACCTGTAAGAACGGCCTCGGGTCGCGCTGGGCTACTGTGCAGCCCCAGCCATCGTCAAGTCATCTGGATGATGGTCTGCATGATGGTGCTTTCGGTGGAAATGGTCTTGGCGTTAGCCTGGTAGTTGCTCTGCGCCTTGATCAGGTTGACCAGCTCGCCGGTCAGGTCGACGTTGGAATCTTCCAAGGCGCCACCCGAGATCTGACCCAAAGTACCGGTATCAGGGGCGCCGATTACCGGCACGCCCGAGGCGTAGGATTCCTTCCAGTTGGTGCCGCCAATCGGCGTCAGGCCTTGCAGGTTGGCGAAGTTGGCAATCGCCACCTGGCCGATCACCTTGTCCTTGCCGTTAGTGAAGCTGGCGAACAGGTAGCCGTTCTGGTCGATACTCAACCCCGACAGCTCACCCGTTGCGAAGCCGTCCTGGGTCTTGGCGATTTCGGCGGATGAGGCGTTGTACTGGGTGGCACCGAGCATGTCCAGCTTGACGCCATCGGCGTTGGCAACGGCGCCATTGGCCGACCACTCGCCAGCGGCATTCTTCTGCGCCGGAATCCAGTCGTTGAGCTGGAAGATCTTGTCTTCGCCAATGCTCAGGCCGCCGACCACGTCACCCGCAGCCATGGCGTCCTTGTCCAGGGTGCCATCGGACTTGAATGGCACGGCGTTGACCAGGGGCGTGGTAGAAGCCGGGTTTGCCGGGTTGCGCCCATCGATGGTGGTGTGCATGGACCAGGTATTGGTAACGTCGTCCTTGATGAAGTACTGATTCATCTGGTGTTCGTTGCCCTGGCTGTCATACACCGGGGTATTGAACGTGAAATTGTAGGAACTGGCGTTGGTCGGATCGAACGGCGTGACCGATGGAGCGGTGGCACCCGAGTTGAGGTTGATCTTCTCGGTGATGAGGCTGGTTGGCTTCGGCGTGAGGTTGGACGTGTCGATTTGCAGGTCGGTCAGAACACCCTGGATGATCTTGCCGTCCTCACCGACCGCATAGCCCTGCAGGTTTGCCCCGCCGGCATTGACCACATAGCCTTCCTTGTCGCTGTAGAACGCGCCGGCACGGGTATAGATCTTCGAGCCGTTGTCATTCAGGGCGAAGAAACCGTTGCCATCGATGGCCATGTCCAGCGCCTGGCCGGTGGCATTGATGTTGCCCGGAGTGAAGAGCTGGGAAACCGCGGCGGTCTTGACCCCGGTACCGATCACGCTCTTGCCGGCACTAGTACCCCGAATGGAGTTGGAGTACTGGTCGGCGAACTCGGCACGCGACGATTTGAAACCGGTGGTGGCGACGTTGGCAATGTTGTTGCCGGTAACGTTAAGGGCCTTGTTCGCTGCATAGAGGCCGCTAAGGCCGATGTTGAAAGACATGTGTAACTCCTGTCGTTTTGCTCAGGCCCTAGATGCCGATGCTTTGAATTTTGGAAAGCGCAACACTGCCCAGCCCGGCCAGGTTGAGCATCATTTCCGATCCGTTGGTACCCATGGTCACGCTGGTCACCGACGCTGGCAGGTTGGTGGTCATGCTGGTGGCCTGGCCATCGATCGAGGCCGTGGCCTTGAAGGTGTAGGTCCCGGCAGCCGCGACTTCACCGTCATCGTTCAAGCCGTCCCAGGTAAAGTCGATACTGCCGGCTTTCTGGGTGCCCAGGTCGATGGTGCGCACCAGCTTGTCGTCCTTGTCGTAGATGCCCACCGAGGTCGAAGTACTGGACGAGGTCAGGTTGACCGAACCACGCATGTCCTTGCTGGTGTCGACAACGGCCTTGTCGGTCTGCACGACCACATTGCGCCCCACCAGGGAAGAAGCCTGCAGGGCTTGGGAGGACTGCAGCCCAGCGGCAATGTAAGTCACTGCATCATTGAGCGACTGCATGCTTTCCAGGCTGCTGAACTGCGCCAACTGGGCGACGAACTCGCCGTTTTCCTGCGGGTCGAGCGGGTTCTGGTTCTGCATCTGGGTTACCAGCAATTGCAGAAACGCATCCTTGCCCAGTGCACTGCCGGCAGCACCGGTAGTGCTGTCGGTTTTCGACGTCTGCTTCTGCAGCGAGGTGAGGTACGCGCTGCCGACGTCTGTGGTGGAATTGGTGGTGGTCATGTCGGCTTCCTATCACTGCCCCAGGGTCAGCACTTTCTGCATCATGCTCTTGGCCGTGTTCATCAGCTCGGCGTTGGTCTGGAACGCGCGGCTGGCGGAGATCATGTCAGCCATCTCCTCGACCACGTTGACGTTCGGGTAGTAGACATAGCCGTCCTTGTTCGCCGCCGGATGGTTCGGCTCGTAGCGGGCTTCAAGGTTGCTCTGATCTTCGACGATGCCTTTTACCTGCACGCCCTGCCCGGCTTCACCCTGGTCGTCGAACAGCGACTGGCTGCCGCCAGCCTGCGCATCCTGGAACGTGGTGGCGAACACCGGATGGCGAGCGCGGTAGGTTTGATCGATGCTCGACGAGACAGTCTCGGCGTTGGCGATGTTCGAGGCCACAGTGTTCAGCCGGGTGTTTTGCGCACTCATGCCGCTACCGGCAATGTTGAAGACACTGGAAAGGGACATGGTCATTCTCCCCGCAGGGCGGAAACCAGCCCTTTGAATTTACTGTTGAGCAAGGTGAAACTGGCCTGGAAGCCAATGGCGTTTTCGGTGTAGTTCGACTGCTCGATCTGCGCGTCGACGGTGTTCTGGTCGATCGAAGGCTGCAGCGGCGTGCGGTATTTGAGCGTGTCGTCAGCAGCGACGGCCAGGCCCTCGGCTTCGATGTGCCGGCTGTTGGTCCGCTCCATGGCAAAGCGGCCACTTTGCTGCTTGCTGGTTTCGGCGGCGAGCACCGAAGAGAAGTCCATGTCACGCGCCTTGTAGTTGGGCGTGTCGGCGTTGGCGATGTTGTTGGCCAACACCTCGGCGCGCTGGGCGCGGAAGCCCAGGGCCTTTTCGTGAATGCCAAGCGCCTTGTCGAAGCTGATGCTCATATCGGGGAAACCTTCAGAGGTTGACCGGAGTTTTGTTGAGCAAGCTATAGCAAGGGCTGTGCCAACCCCCGTGAACCGCTAAATTACGGGGTCTGCGCGCGGCATGCTGTCAGGCTGATGCCAGAAAAGCGGCAAAAGCTTTCCGCCTTTGGCCGTGAAAGCGGCAATTGCCGGTTGGCATAAGCGGCAAAACAAAAATTTGACGTCAGGGTTTTTCTGAGCCGGCCTCTTCGCGGGCATGCCCGCTCCCGCAGGGGCCATGCAAGCCTGAAGGCGGCACAG
>NZ_JBICMS010000092.1:0-114116 GCF_043106615.1 Pseudomonas sp. CJQ_9
GTGGCGTATGCCTGCCTTGAGCGCTGTGGGCTTGCTGTGGAAGCTGGCTTGCCGGCGATAGGACCAGCCCAGGCAACCCCGTTGCTCAACCTTGGCGCATATCCCTGCTCCCCCCGGCACAACCCTTGCTGTAAGAAACATCTGACGATGCCATCAAAATAGTGGCGCCAGAAAACACGAGGGTTACAACGTGTCTGCCATCCTCTCACTGTTACGAAGCCGCCTTCTGCGGCCTGTGTTTGTTGCCCTTGGTATCGCGCTTTTGGTGCAGGTGCTGGTTGCCGTTGCCCTCACCCGCAGCACGGTGACTGCCCTGGAGGCCGACCTTGGCGAGCGCCTGGGTAATGACAGCCGCCAACTCGCCAGCGAGCTGGAGCAAGCCGGGCAAGATGTACGTTCGGGCCTCGACGGCCTGTCCAGCAGCACTCGCCAGCGCCTCAGCGCGGGGTTGGCGACGCGCCTGCAAAGCGAGCAGCAGCAACTGCGCAGCACCCTGGAGAAGAACCTCAAGGATTCGGCCAGCGACATGGCCGAGTTACTGGCCTCGGTCGCCCCGCGGGCGATCTGGGATAACGACGTGCCGGTACTCTCCGACTTCGCCCGCCGCGCCCAGCGCAATCCCAATGTGCTGTTTGTGATCTACGACGACGCCCAGGGCCAGCACTTGACCCGCTACCTGAACCGGCAAAACCCGATCAACCAGGCGTTGATGGAGAAAGGCCAAGGCGAGCGCGCGCTGGACAAGGTGATCGACGCCGCCCGGCGCGACCCGGCGGTGTACTTCGTGGAAGCGCCGATCAACCCCAATGGTGCGGAAATCGGCAAAGTGGTCATGGGGGTTTCCACCGCAGGCATCGACCAGGAACTCAAGGCCCTTGACCAGCGCTTTTCGGCGCTGATTGCCAGTGGTGAACAGTTGGTTGGCGACAGCCTGAACGGTGCTGCCGCCGACAGCGGCAACACCTTGCGCGAACGCCTGGAGAAAGCACAGGGCAGTGCAGCGGCAATGCAGGTCAACACTGCGCAGACCGTACGCGATGCCGCTGCCGAGCTGCGCTGGCGCATCGGCCTGGGCCTAGCGGTGGTGGGGCTAGGTGTATTGCTGGTCGTGGCCGTGGTGCTGGGGCGCCGGGTGCTGAGCAAGTTGCGCCTGTTGATAACTGCCCTGAATGACCTTGCGGCGGGCGAGGGCGACCTGACCAAGCGCGTGCCGCTCGACAGCCGCGATGAAATTGGCGACATGGCCTCGGCGGTGAACCGTTTTGTCGACAAGCTGCAGCCAATCGTGCGAGAGGCGGGCGAAGTGGCGCAGCGTACCGGCGTGGAGATAGGCGCGATGGCCCAGCGCAATGCCGGCGCCGATGCTGCTGCCGCGCTGCAGCGTGATGAAGTGGCAGCCAGCCTGCGTGACCTGTCGAGCATGGCCGATGAGGCGCAGGCCGAAAGCCATGCGATGCAGGCGGCTCTGCAGCAGGTGGTGGATATTCGCCAGGCCACCGACGAGAACAGCCGCAGCTCGACCCAGCTGGCGAGCTTGATCGAGAACCTGGCCGGCCAAGTGGAGACGGGCTCCCAGGTGATCGAGCGCCTGGCCAAGCAGAGTGAGCAGATCGAAGTGGTGCTGACGGTTATTCACGGCATCGCCGAGCAGACCAACCTGCTGGCCTTGAACGCCGCCATCGAGGCGGCCCGGGCAGGTGAGACCGGGCGCGGGTTTGCCGTGGTGGCCGATGAGGTGCGGGCGCTGGCGAGCAAGACACAAAGCTCCACTGGCGATATACAGTCGCACATCGCCGCGTTACAGAAGGGCGCCAAGGAGGCCGTGGCTACTATCAGCCAGGCCGGGCTCAAGGCCAGTGAAGGCCTGTTGGTGCTGCGCGACAACGAACGTCGCCAGCAGTCGGTGCAGGCTGCGGTGGAGCAAGTTCACGCGGCCATTGGTTTGGCGACTCGCGCTGCCGAACAACAGGCCCATGGCGCACAGGCGGTGCGGGGGCGGGTGGAGAACATCCATGCCCAGGCCGAACGCTCGGCTGAGGTGGTGATGCAGACCACGGCCAGCAGCAAGGTGCTGGATGACTTGGCGGCTCAGCTACGCGCCAGCCTGGGCCAGTTCCGGGCCTGAATCCTGCGCAGTCTCTTCTTGTGGGAGCGGCCTTGCGTCGCGAAAGGACCGCAAAGCGGTCCCAGGATATTCGCGTAAACACATCTATTGCTGGGGCCGCTTCGCGGCCCTTTCGCGACACAAGGCCGCTCCTACAGCGAGTCATGTTGCTATGCTGTCAGCGACACATGACAAAGGGAGTTGCTCATGTCCGCCCAATTGGTCGCCGCCCAGGCAGACCTCGATTTTCTCCACAGTGCCAGCATACAGCTCACTGCCCCGATGACCGCCCTGCAAGCCTACTGCGCCATGACCTCGGATGTTCCCGCCTGGCTGGCCAAGGCCTTCCGCATTCGTGACTTCATCTCGCGTCGATTCAATGTCGCCGATATCCATGGCCTCACTCCCCAGAATCCTGGGCATGTGCCAGCCGACGGCGAGCATCTGGACTTCTTCACTGTCGAGGCCATCAGCGACCAGCAACTGGTGCTGACGTCGCGCGATACGCACTTGGCGGTGATGGTCTGCATGGATGTGAATGGGCAGCGCTTGAAAGTGACCACGTCGGTGCGGTGTTTCAATGCCTTTGGCCGGCTGTACATGCTGCCGGTTGGCCAGGTACATGGCCTGATTGTGCGTCGGATGTTGGCGAATTTGTAGACAGCGCTGAATATGAAGGTGAAACATTCATTTACGTGATCAAGTCTGCATCTTCCTCAAAATTGTAGGATATTTCCCGAATAGGTCTCGTTAGAGTGTTTGCTGTTGCAGCGCTAGACGCAGGGAGCTAGTGTCGATCTTGCCTGAAGGCACTCGGCAAACTTCGCCGCTTTCTTCAGGAACAACCTCAGGACGGCGATGGCGGAACATCGTCGTTATCAGCCCAATTTTTACCAAGGAGTGGTAAGCATGGCTTTCGACGCTTATATTCAAATCGCGGGAATCACTGGCGAAGCACTGGACGAGCAGTACGCCAACTGGATCGAAATCATCGGCTACAAGTTCGGTGCCAATCAGAGCACCTCTGCCACCGCAAGCTCAGCGGGTGGCGCATCATCAGGCCGCACCACACTCACCAACTTTACCTTCACCAAATACCTGGACAGTGCTAGCTGCAAGCTGCTGGAGGCTAGCTGTGCCGGGCAGCACCTGAAGGAAGTGAAGCTGGTGGTGTGCCGTGCCGGTACCGAAAAGCTCAAGTACTACGAAGTGGTGCTGGAGGAAGTGATCATTGCCGATTATGTCCAGAGCGCCAGCGCCGGCGTGCCAATTGAAGTGGTGCAGCTGAACTACGGGCGCATCAAGACAACCTACACCCGGCAGAAACGTCTCGATGGCAGCGCCGGCGGTAATGTCACTGGGGGTTGGGACCGCATCAACAACAAGAAGTACGCGTGAGGTGCGACCATGTCCGAGGCACGCAGCTTTATCAATCCTCAGGCGCAATCGTATGAGTCGCTGAAGGCTGGCACGCCCATGTCGGCCAATCAGCGGGCCAAGTTTGATGTGCTGAATGCACATATCGCCAATGGTGTGGTTGTCGGCGGGTAGCTTGTGATTGTTGGTGATCCCAGCACGCCCATGTGCACAGGTCATGAAGCACTCTTGATGGCTAAGGCGGCGGGAATACATCATCAGCTTGAGATTAACGGCGCAGGGGTAGATGACTTTCTTCTGGATAACTACGAGTTTTTGAAAAGCCTGCTCGCCCATGCTTCCATGGGAGCTGGCGCTGTGAGCGACGGCTGGAGCAGATACCTTGAAGCGATCAAGAAGACTTTGGAAGAAATCGAGATGTTACATCGGGAGTATTTGAAAGGTGGAACACTGAAAGCGCGTGAAGAATTTTATACCAAGCGAATGGCGTTGTTTGTTAAGTTGGAGGAGCAACTGAACAAAGTGGCTGCGCATGGTTCAGGCTTACGAAAAAAAGGCTCGATGAAAAGAACGCTTGAGATATCCACCAAGAGCTATCTACATACAGGTGAGATTGCTGGATATGCCGAGAAGGTCGCGGGTGTATAGAAAGCAGCGAATTTGATAAAGAAGGGTACTTACATCGGTTTGGGGCTCGATGTGGCGTCAACGGGACTGAGTATCCATCATGCGTGTACCTTTGGGCGTCCTGAAGACTGCAGAAGGGCCAAGTATGTAGAAGGAGGCTCTCTGGTTGGCAGTACAGGTGGATCAATCGCTGGCGGATCGATTGGTGGATTTATAGGTGGTGCTGGATGCGTGCTTTTCCTCGGTGTGACTGCTGGAGGTCCGGGGGCTCTCGCGTGTACTGTGATTGGCGGTGCTGTTGGTGGTGCTATAGGCGGTACGGCCGTAGGTGATATCGGTGAGATGGTTGGTGAGTTGTTATATGAGGTGCCGCAATGACTAGCTTCGACACGAGGTGGTTAGGTCTTCCTTTGATGGTAGCTATGTTTATAGTCATATTTGTGTGGATTTATATTTCAGTTCGTTATGTAAATTACATAGAATCGTTACTTTCTAATAGTTCAATGGTTTCGGGTAACAAAAGGATTTTTAGCTCCGCCGGCTTGCTAGGTAAAGTGATGCGTACCGGTTCGGCGTCCGTCATGTTGTCGATGAGGGCGATTTGTATTCGTAAAGGCCTTCTGGATCGTCAGGATGTAAAGAGGTTTCCTGGTGGTTTGCGGCGTATGCTAGTTGGCTTGTGGTTTGTTCATGTGGCTGTTTTTTTATCGCTCATTGGTCTTTGGGTGTGGTTGAAATTGGTAGGCTATTAGTAGTTTTCGGCTGGAGCCTGCGGTGAGCGGAAGCGAGCTGTCTTCATCGTTAAATTTGTAAGGAATTTCGCACAATAGTCTTGGTTAGTTACCTACTAGTGCAGTGCCAGGCACCGGGGTATAGTGTCAGCCGGGCCTGAAGGAAGAGTGCGAGAATGAGTGCCGAAGCTTTGACGATAATCGCGTCTATCCTGCTCGCTTGTATGGCAATCAGCGTGTGTGTGATGGTTTACTTAGCTTGTCGATCTATAGAGGCTATCGAAAAAGCTTTAGCGAAATGCAAGTATATTCAGAGTAACAGGGAAAACTTTTCAGCGGCTGGTCTTGTTGGAAAATTAATGCGTACTTGCCTGGCGGCAAATATGCTGATGATTCCAGGGTTGTTTGTTCGAAAAGGTGTGGCAGATGTTTCAGATCTCGAGAATTTTCCAAGGCCTATTAAAAGAGTTTTGTTGCCGTCTTGGATGGGGCTTGTAGTGTCGACGACCTTGTTCTTTGCTTTCAACTGGCTGGTGGGAGTTTTAAAGTGAACTTGTGATGAAGTCTCAAGTACTCAGGCTTGTGCCCAGGCCACATGGCAGCCTGGGCAAGCTTTCAAGCCTTGTTCAGGTACATCCGCGTAGTCAGCAAATACACCGGCAACCCCGACACCACAATCAGCAATGCCGCATAAGGCGCCGCCGCCGCGAACTCGACGTTTGCCGTATGCGCCCACACCTCGGTCGCCAGGGTGGTCATGCCGGTCGGGCTGAGCAGCAGCGTTGCCGTAAGCTCTTTCATGGCATCCAGGAACACCAGGGCAAACGCTGCCGCCATGGCCGGGAAGATAATCGGTAGGGTCACCCGGCAGAACGCGGCAAAACTGCTCGCACCCAGCGTACGCGCAGCTTCTTCCAGCGTTGGCGAAGCCTTGTTCAGCGCGGTGCGCACCGGCGATTGCGCCAGCGGCAGGAACAGCAGTGCATAGGCCAGCAGCAACAGTGCCGTGGTCTGGTACAGCGCCGGCACATAGTGCAAGGCGAAGAACACCAGGGTCAGGGCGATCACCAGGCCGGGCAGGGCGTGCAGCAGGTACGGCAGGCGCTCGGCCCAGATCGCCAGGCGGCCTTTGTAGCGCACCACCAGGAAGCTGATCGGCAGCGCCAACAGCACGCAGAAGCCGGCACCGCCAAGTGACACCGACAGTGAGGTGAACAGCGCCTTGGAAATGGCCGCCACCGGGAATGCCGCTGACGAACCTACGCTAAGCCAGTAGCCGAGCATGGCCAGGGGAATGCCGCTGCCCAGCACTGCCAGGCCCAGGCAGAACAGCTGCGCCGGCACTGCCCAACCACGCAGCCGCACCGGTTGTGCACGGCGTGCCACGCCCTGGCCGATGCGTACATGGCGGGCCTTGCCGCGCACGCGCAGCTCCAGCCACAGCATCACCAGGCACATCGCCAACAGGACGGCAGACAACATGGCCGCGTTGGCGTTGCTGAACTCCAGTTCGAACTGCTGGTAAATCGCCGTGGTGAAGGTTTGCAGGCCGAGAATCGACAGCGCACCGAACTCCACCAGCATGTGCAGGGCAATCAGCAGGGCACCGCCGAGCATTGATGGCCACAGCAGGGGTAGGGTCACCTTGGTGAATACGCCCCAGCGGCTACAACCCAGGGTGCGCGCCGACTCCTCCAGGGAGGTGTCGAGATTGCGCAGGGTCGCGGCCACCGGCAGGAACACCAGCGGGTACTTGGACAGGGCCATGACCATGATCGCCCCGCCCAACCCTTCGAAGTCCGAGCTAAGCGATACCCAGGTGAAGCTGCTGACGAACGACGGTACGGCAAACGGCAGGCACAGCAGCACCCCCCACAGCCGGCGACCGGCCAGGTTGCTGCGCTCCAGCAGCCAGGCCAGCGCCAGGCCGACCACCATGCAGGTCAGCGTTACCCCGACCATCAGCAGCAGGGTATTGCGCATCAGCCCCCAGACAAAGGGCCGCCACAGCAAGTACAGGGCTTCGTGCCAGCCGGCTTCCCAGGCTTTGATCGCCACATAAGCCAGGGGCAGCAAGCTCATCGCCACCAGGAACAGCACAGGCAGCACGACCCAGATCGAAGGGCGCTTGCGGCGCGGTACGAAGCGTACCGGCAGCGGGGTGGACAGGGCGGCGGTCATCAGAGCAGGCCGACCTCGCGTTCCAGCTCGATGGCTTCTTCGGCATTACCCAGGTCAGCTGGCGAAATCTTCGGCGGGCGCAGTTCATCGAACGGTTTCAGGCCGCGGTCCGAGACCATGCCCTTGTGCAATGGGTACTCGGCGGTGGTCTGGGTGATCACGCGCTGGCCTTCTTCGCTGGCCATCCAGTTGAGCAGGGCCTGGGCCTCTTTCGGGTGCTTGCTGGCCTTCACGGCCGCGGCGCCCGAGATGGTCACCAGATTGCCGGCGTCGCCGTCGGCCAGGTAGTACAGTTTCGAATCGAGCTTGCCGCGCTCACGCTCCAGGGCATACCAGTAATAGTTGTTCACCAGTACGGCAGCCACTTCGCCTTTTTCCACGGCCTTCAGCGCGACCATGTTGTTGGTGTAGGTCTTGCCGAAGGCCTTCAGGCCGGTCAGCCATTCTTCGGTGGCTTCACGCCCGTGCATCTTCAGGATGGCAACGGCCTGCTCCTGGAACGCACCGCTGGTCGGTACATAGCCTACGCGGCCTTCCCAGTCAGGGTTGGCGAAGTCCATGACGGTGGTCGGCAGGTCTTTCTCGTCGATCTTCTTCGGGTTGTAGACCACCACGCGGGTGCGCGCGGTAACGCCCATCCAGGTGCCGTTGGCAGCCACATATTCCTTGGGCAGCATGTTCAGCGTGGCGTCGTCGATTTTCGCCAGCAGGCCCAGCTCGCCCAGGTTGTTCAGCGGTGGCGATTCTTCGGTGTAGATGATGTCGGCCGGCGAGCGATCGCCTTCCTCGATGATCTGGCTGGCCAGCTGGTTGCTGCTGCCTTTACGGATATTGATGTGGATACCGGTCTTGGCCTCGTAGGCCTTGGCGATGGCTTCGCCGATTTCCTTGTGCTGGCCGTTGTACATGGTCAGGGTGACCGGTGCGTCAGCCATGGCGGCCGGAGCGCCGATGACCAGGCTCAGCACGGCGGCGGCCAAGGTACGCATCAGCGGTTGCGGGCGGATCGTCATGCGGGTACTTCCTCGCTTACGGCAACATATTTGGAAACAATGGTAAACGAAATCGTTTCTCATGTGGCCGGGTGACGATAAATTCATCGTCAGACCATGGTGCAAGGGGGGGGGAGGGTACAAAAATCGCAGGCAAGAAAAAACCCACTAGCAAGCTAGTGGGTTTTTGTATGGTGCCCAGGAGAAGACTCGAACTTCCACGACCGTTAAGTCACTGATACCTGAAACCAGCGCGTCTACCAATTCCGCCACCTGGGCAAAGCTTTACATCATCTGGAGAAGGCGACAATCGTTCGCTTTCACACAGTAGTAACAGATCCTTGGTCATCTGTTACTTGAAATACTTGGTGCCCAGGAGAAGACTCGAACTTCCACGACCTTGCGGTCACTGATACCTGAAACCAGCGCGTCTACCAATTCCGCCACCTGGGCACACATTCGAGATTATTTGGTGCTTTACAGCGCCGCTAATCTCTATTACAACTTCGGGCTAGTCCGTCGTTGTGGTGCGCACTATACGGACGGCTTGGGGGGCTGTAAACCCCCTTGGCAAAAAAAAATTCAAAAATTTCAACTTGTTGATTCCACTGGCCTATTCCTGCTGTTTACGCACTGCAGCGGGGGCTGTCCAAGGCCGACATTTCCGGTTTCAATACGCCTATGCCAGAATTCCTATCTATATACCCCAAGGTGAACCCCTTCTGATGGCCGATTGGCAATCCCTCGATCCCGAGGCCGCTCGCGAAGCGGAAAAATACGATAACCCCATTCCCAGCCGTGAGCTGATCCTGCAACGCCTTGCCGACCGTGGCGAGCCCGCCGCACGCGAGGAGCTGGCGAAAGAATTTGGTCTGTATGAAGAAGACCAGATCGAAGCCTTGCGCCGCCGTCTGCGTGCCATGGAGCGCGATGGCCAGCTTATCTATACCCGGCGCGGCACTTATGCCCCGGTAGACAAGCTGGACCTGATCTGCGGCCGGGTCTCTGGCCACCGCGACGGCTTCGGGTTCCTTATTCCAGATGACGGCAGCGAAGACCTGTTCCTCAGCCCGTCGCAGATGCGCCTGGTGTTCGACGGTGACCGCGGCCTGGCGCGCGTGTCCGGCGTGGACCGCCGCGGCCGTCGCGAAGGCGTGCTGGTCGAGGTCATCTCCCGCGCCCACGAAAGCGTGGTCGGCCGCTACTTCGAAGAAGGCGGCATCGGCTACGTGACTCCCGACAACCCCAAGATCCAGCAAGAAGTGCTGGTGACTGCGGGGCGCAACGGTGGTGCCAAGATCGGCCAGTTCGTCGAGATCAAGATCACCCATTGGCCAACCCCGCGCTTCCAGCCGCAAGGCGACGTGGTGGAGGTCATTGGCAACTACATGGCCCCCGGCATGGAAATCGACGTTGCCCTGCGCAGCTACGATATCCCCCATGTGTGGCCCAAGGACGTGATCAAGGAAGCGCGCAAGTTCCGCTCTGAAGTCGAAGACAAGGACAAAGAGAAGCGCATCGACCTGCGTCACCTGCCGTTCGTCACCATCGACGGTGAAGATGCCCGCGACTTCGACGACGCCGTGTACTGCGAGCCGTTGGGCAAGCTGCGCCTGTTCTCCGGTGGCTGGCGCTTGTATGTGGCCATTGCCGACGTGTCCAGCTATGTACGCCTGGGTTCGGCCCTGGACGTCGAAGCGCAGCAGCGCGGCAACTCGGTGTACTTCCCCGAGCGCGTGGTGCCGATGCTCCCCGAGGAGCTGTCCAACGGCCTGTGCTCGCTGAACCCGCACGTCGATCGCCTGGCCATGGTCTGCGAAATGACCATGAACAAGGCCGGCCAGATGGTCGACTATCAGTTCTACGAAGGCGTTATCCACTCCCACGCCCGCCTGACCTACAACAAGGTCAGCAGCATGCTCGAGCACTCGCGCACCCGTGAAGGCAAGGCGCTGCGCGAAGAGTACAAGGCGGTCGTGCCAGACCTGAAGAACCTGTACAACCTGTACAAGGTGCTGGTGGAAGCGCGTCACACCCGTGGCGCCATCGACTTCGAGACCCAGGAAACCCGCATCATCTTCGGTGACGAGCGCAAGATCGCGGAAATCCGCCCGACCGTGCGCAACGATGCCCACAAGCTGATCGAAGAGTGCATGCTGGCTGCCAACGTGGCCACTGCCGAGTTCCTGCAGAAGCACGGCGTGCCAGCCCTGTACCGTGTGCACGACGGCCCGCCGCCGGAGCGTCTGGAAAAACTGCGCGCCTTCCTTGGCGAACTGGGCCTCAGCCTGCACAAAGGCAAGGACCCGTCGCCGAAGGATTACCAGGCCCTGCTGGCGAGCATCGCCGGGCGCCCGGACTTCCACCTGATCCAGACGGTGATGCTGCGCTCGCTGAGCCAGGCCGTGTACAGCACCGAGAACAATGGCCACTTCGGCCTCAACTACGAGGCTTACACCCACTTCACCTCGCCGATCCGCCGTTACCCGGACCTGCTGGTGCACCGCGCCATTCGCAGCATCATCCGCTCCAAGGTCGACACCCCGCACGTCAAGCGGGCCGGTGCCATGAGCATTCCCAAGGCGCGCATTTACCCGTACGACGAGAACACCCTCGAGCAACTGGGTGAGCAGTGCTCGATGACCGAGCGCCGGGCCGACGAAGCCACCCGCGACGTGGTCAACTGGCTCAAGTGCGAGTTCATGAAAGACCGCGTGGGCGAGACCTTCCCGGGTGTGATCACCGCCGTGACCGGCTTCGGCCTGTTCGTCGAGTTGACCGATATCTACGTGGAAGGCCTGGTGCATGTCAGTGCGCTGCCGGGCGACTACTACCACTTCGACCCGGTGCACCACCGCCTGTCCGGCGAGCGCACCGGCCGCAGTTTCCGCTTGGGCGACACCATCGAAGTGAAGGTCATGCGGGTAGACCTGGACGAGCGCAAGATCGACTTCGAAGTGGCCCAGTCGACCCTGGCGGCACCTATCGGTCGCAAGCAGCGCGGCGCCGCGCCAGCAGTTGACCAGGCCGAGCAGCCGCCGCTGAGCGAGGCGAAGGCCACGCCCAAGCCGCGCAGCCGTAAAAGCGAGGCCGCCGAAGCCTACTTCCCGAAAGACGCCGTGCAGCGTAATGCCGAAGTGCGCAAGAGCCGCGAGATGAAAAAGGCGCTGATGAGCGAGGCGCGCACGGGCGGCCACGCCAGCAGTAAGTCGGACAAAGGTGGCAAGGCCACCGGCAAACCGACCAAGCACCGTAAAGGCCCACCGAAGTCCGGTGCGCCACGCAAGAGCAAGAGCAAGTCATGAGTCAGCTGGAAAAGATCTACGGCGTGCACGCCGTGCAGGCATTGCTGCAGCACCATCCGAAGCGGGTCAAGCAGATCTGGCTGTCGGAAGGGCGCAGCGAGCCACGCCTGCAGGCATTGTTGGCACTGGCCGCGGAGAACCGCGTGGCGGTTGGCCAGGCCGAGCGCCGCGAAATGGATGCCTGGGTCGAGGGTGTGCACCAGGGCGTTGTCGCCGAGGTCAGCCCTAGCCAGGTGTGGGGCGAACTGATGCTCGAAGAGTTGCTCGAGCGCACGGAAACCCCGCCGCTGATCCTGGTGCTGGACGGCGTGACCGACCCGCACAACCTTGGCGCCTGCCTGCGTACTGCCGATGCGGCCGGCGCCACGGCAGTGATCGTGCCCAAGGACAAGTCGGCTACCCTGACCCCGGTGGTGCGCAAGGTGGCCTGCGGCGCTGCCGAGGTCATTCCGCTGGTGGCTGTCACCAACCTGGCGCGCACGCTGGAGAAACTGCAGCAACGTGGCCTGTGGGTGGTCGGTACCGCGGGTGAGGCCGAGCAGGAGATCTACCAGCAAGACCTGACCGGGCCGCTGGTGATGATCATGGGCGCTGAAGGCAAGGGCATGCGCCGCCTCACCCGCGAACATTGCGACTTCCTGGTGAAATTGCCGATGAGCGGCAGCGTCAGCAGCCTTAACGTGTCGGTCGCCACGGGCGTGTGCCTGTTTGAGGCCGTGCGTCAGCGCCAGGCCAAGCGCTGATCTTCAGCCTGTACCGGCCCTTTCGCGGGCATGCCCGCTCCCACAGGTTCGCTGCTGCCTCTGGCATTGCAGATTTCCTGTGGGAGCGGGGTTACCCGCGAATGGGGCTTTGACGCCATGTGAATATGTTTCAGGCTGTTCAAATATTCGCCAATTGCCTTGCTTGTGCGCAACGCCTTCTCTACAATTGCGCCCCTTGCCGAGCTGGCAGGCGCTCATGTGCCTCCCCTCCGTGCAAGACATACAGTGTCATTCACTCCTTGTCTGACCAGATTCACTGGCAGACTACTAACCCGTAAGGAGCATTCATGCGTCATTACGAAATCATCTTCCTGGTTCACCCGGACCAGAGCGAACAAGTCGGCGGCATGGTTGAGCGTTACACCAAGCTGATCGAAGAAGATGGTGGCAAAATCCACCGCCTGGAAGACTGGGGCCGTCGTCAACTGGCCTACGCAATCAACAATGTTCACAAGGCTCACTACGTGATGCTGAACGTTGAGTGCACCGGCAAGGCCCTGGCCGAGCTGGAAGACAACTTCCGCTACAACGATGCCGTGATCCGTAACCTGGTCATCCGTCGTGACGAAGCCGTTACCGGCCAGTCCGAGATGCTGAAGGCTGAAGAGAACCGCAGCGAGCGCCGTGAGCGTCGCGAGCGTCCTGAGCATGCTGACTCCGCCGAAGGCGACGACAGCAATGACAGCGACTCCAGCGATAACGCTGACGAGTAATCCACGGACCTTTAGAGGAGCCTATTAAATGGCACGTTTCTTCCGTCGTCGTAAATTCTGCCGCTTCACTGCTGAAGACGTGAAAGAGATCGACTTCAAAGATCTCAACACCCTGAAAGCTTACGTATCCGAAACCGGCAAGATCGTTCCAAGCCGTATCACCGGTACCAAAGCTCGTTATCAGCGTCAGCTGGCTACCGCTATCAAGCGCGCCCGCTTCCTGGCCCTGCTGCCCTACACCGACAGCCACGGCCGCTGAGACCGGGCCGTCGACAAGCAGTAAGGGATTAGCATGCGAGCGTTAGCAAGTTTCATCATGCGCGGTCGTATGCAGGCCACCCTGGTGGTGGTCATCAGCGCGGTACTGCCGCTGCTGTTCTGGTTGAGTGCCGCTGCCGGCAGCCTTGTGCTGCTGCGGCGTGGCTTCAGGGATGCTACATCGGTCATCGTCGGCGGCTTGCTCGCCGGGCTGGCTGTGTGGGTCATGGGCGATCCCATCACCTTTCTGGTGATTGCGGGTGCCCTGGCCTTGGCCGCCATGTTGCGTGCCGAGCATCCCTGGAGCCGGGTGTTGCTCGCCAGTGCCGTGTTCGCCGTGGCTTTCAGCCTCGTGCTTGATCTGGCACTGGCGCAGACCTTCGATATGCTGGCCAAGGCGTTTGCCGAAGCCATGCCGAAAATCGAAGGGGAGCCCGTGCTTTCCGGTGAGCTGATCCGCCCTGTGCTGGTCGCCTCCACAGCAGTGACGGTGCAATTGTTCAGTGTGCTGGCGTTGATGCTGGCGCGCTATTGGCAAGCAGCGTTGTACAACCCTGGAGGCTTCGGTCGCGAGTTTCGCGAACTGAAGTTGCCGAAACAGACCATGTCGGTCTTGGTGGCAGTGATGGTGGTGGCGCCGTTTATCGGTCCGCAGTTCATCATTCTGGCATCGGCTTCCAGCCTGGTACTGGTGCTGGCCGGCATCGCGTTGATGCACGGGCTGGTGGCACAGGGGCGACTCGCCGGTTTCTGGCTGGTGGGCATGTACGTGACGTTGCCGCTGATCATGCAGCTGATTTATCCGTTGCTGGTGGTTTTGGCCATTGTCGACAGCCTGATTGATTTTCGCGGTCGCAAGTCCCCCAAGGGGAATGACTCCGCGAACGGTGAAGGTTAAAAGTTAAGAGGTTTTACCAAATGGAACTGATCCTGCTGGAAAAAGTCGCTAACCTGGGCAACCTGGGCGACAAAGTAAAAGTTAAGGCTGGTTACGGCCGTAACTTCCTGCTGCCATTCGGCAAGGCCACCGTTGCCAACGCCGCCAACCTGGCTGCGTTCGAAGAGCGTCGTGCCGAGCTGGAAAAAGCAGCCGCTGACAAGAAAGCTTCGGCTGAAAGCCGCGCTGCCCAACTGGCCGAGCTGGAAGTGACCATCACTGCCACCGCTGGCGACGAAGGCAAGCTGTTCGGTTCGATCGGCACCCACGACATCGCTGACGCCCTGACCGCCTCTGGCGTTGAAGTGGCTAAAGCTGAAGTTCGTCTGCCGAACGGCACTATCCGTCAGGTTGGCGAATACGACGTAGCTGTGCACCTGCACAGCGACGTTGAAGCCACTGTACGTGTGGTTGTCGTAGCTGCCTAAGCTGCGCTGACTGACTGGCTCCCTGCGAGCCAGGCAGTTAACATCGGGCACGGTCCTGTTTCCTACAGGCCGTGCCCTTTGTCTTTTTCGTCCTCCAGAATTCTTTCGTGGCCATGAACGAGATCACCACTTCCGAACAGCTAGACCTGCAAACCGCAGCCCTCAAGGTGCCGCCGCATTCCATCGAGGCCGAACAGGCCGTGCTCGGTGGCCTGATGCTGGACAACAACGCCTGGGAGCGGGTGCTGGATCAGGTATCGGACGGCGATTTCTATCGGCATGACCACCGCCTGATCTTCCGTGCCGTGCACAAGTTGGCCGACGCCAACCAGCCATTCGACGTGGTTACCCTGCACGAGCAACTGGACAAGGAAGGCCTGTCTTCGCAAGTCGGCGGCCTGGCGTACCTGGCCGAACTGGCCAAGAACACGCCGTCGGTGGCGAACATCAAGGCCTATGCCGCGATCATTCGCGAGCGCGCCACGTTGCGCCAGCTGATCAGCATCAGTACCGACATCGCCGACAACGCCTTCAACCCGCAAGGGCGCAACGCCGAAGAAATCCTCGACGATGCCGAGCGGCAGATTTTCCAGATTGCCGAGGCCCGGCCGAAAACCGGTGGCCCAGTGGGGGTCAACGAGCTGTTGACCATGGCCATCGACCGTATCGACACCTTGTTCAACTCCGACAGCGACATTACCGGTGTATCCACCGGCTTTACCGACTTGGACGAGAAGACCAGCGGCCTGCAGGCGGCCGACTTGATCATCGTTGCTGGCCGCCCGTCGATGGGCAAGACCACCTTTGCCATGAACCTGGTGGAAAACGCCGTACTGCGTACCGACAAGGCCGTGCTGGTGTTCTCGCTGGAAATGCCAGGTGAGTCGCTGATCATGCGTATGCTGTCTTCGCTGGGCCGCATCGACCAGACCAAGGTCCGTTCCGGCCAGCTGGACGACGATGACTGGCCGCGGTTGACCTCGGCGGTGAACCTGCTCAACGACCGCAAGTTGTTCATCGACGACACCGCGGGCATCAGCCCCTCGGAAATGCGCGCGCGCACCCGCCGCCTGGCCCGTGAACACGGCGAAATCGCCATGATCATGGTCGATTACCTGCAACTGATGCAGATTCCGGGTTCGGCCGGTGATAACCGCACCAACGAAATTTCCGAGATTTCCCGCTCGCTCAAAGCTTTGGCAAAGGAATTCAACTGCCCGGTCATCGCCCTGTCGCAGCTGAACCGCTCGCTGGAACAACGCCCGAACAAGCGCCCGGTGAACTCCGACTTGCGTGAGTCCGGTGCAATCGAGCAGGACGCCGACGTGATCATGTTCGTGTACCGCGACGAGGTGTACCACCCCGAGACCGAGCACAAGGGCGTGGCGGAAATCATCATCGGTAAGCAGCGTAACGGCCCGATCGGCTTTGTCCGTTTGGCGTTTATCGGCAAGTACACCCGCTTCGAAAACCTCGCGCCGGGCATGTACAACTTCGATGATGATGAATAACTCACTGTAGGAGCGGCCTTGCGTCGCGATGGGCTGCGCAGCAGCCCCCACACTGTTTGCATTTGCACTGAATCCTGGGGCTGCTGCGCAGCCCACCGCGACGCAAGGCCGCTCCTACAAGCTGTAAGGAACGCCGGCTAGCGGGGGATTCTGAGCGATGTTCGTTTGCATTTGGCCGATGATCCGACCCTCGCTCATGGTGATAACCCGGTCAAACCGCGACAGCACGCTCTGATCATGCGTCACACAAACCAGCCCTCTTCCGTTGAATGCCTCAAACAACAGATCCCAAGTGCGCTCTGCCGACCCGGCATCGAGCCCAGCTGTAGGTTCATCAAAGAAATTGAATTCCCCAGGCTGATTGAGAAGGCGTAGCAGCGTCAGCCTGCGTGCTTCGCCGCCGGAAATCGATTCTGCGCGTGCATCCAGATCAAGTTCGTACCAGTCTTTGCTCAGGCCCAACCGTTCAAGCCATCGCTCGATTTGAGCGCGATCATGAGTTTGCTCGAACAGCACCGCGCGGGGCAGGGAGCCGGGTATGAAATGCGTATCCTGAGGACAGAGTCGTAAGCGACTGAACTGTTCTCTCGCGTCGAGCGACGCCAGGCACCTGCCTTGCAGATAAACCTCTTTACGTAACGGGAAAATCGTTCCCGCTAACGTATGCAAAAGTGTCGATTTGCCACATCCGCTGGGCCCTATCAGCGCGACCCGTTCTCCTTTGTGCAGTACCAAGGGTTCTTCGATGTGAAGTTGTACAGCATCTCGAGCGCGCAACTGGCACGGGGCGATGCTCAGGCCGGCGCCCTTTCCGTGGGACGTCGCCTCAATAGTGCGTGCCGGGCCAAATGAGGGGAGCTGGAGCCAGTGCTCGAGCTTGCGCTTGTCTAGCCGAAACTGATCTACCAATCGCCAAGCCTCAGCGAGTTGCGCAACCCCTGCCAGCAATCCGCTCACCAAGGTAAAGAGAGCAACTAACTCGCCCAAGCTCAGCTGCGGTGTTGCCAGACCCTGATCATGGATACCCCACATGAGTAAACCGCCACTGCCCAGGCCTATGAATAGGGTGCGCAGGCTCTGTATCCAACCCCCACTGTAAGCTACCTGCACTGCTGATTCGGCATAGTGCGAAAGCGTCTGATTGACCGGGAGCATTGCGGCATCCTCGGCCTTTTCCAGTTTGACCGTTGTCGCGCTGGCGAAAGTATCTACCCATTGTTCCGCCAGCTCATCCTCGCGCGCGTTCACTGCCTCAATATGTGGTCGGCGCCAGCGCACCAGGCGATCGTTGGCCCATAGGTAGACAAGGCTCAAAGGGATGAGGCCGATCAACACCGAAGTTGCCCCCAAGTAAGCGAATAGGGTTATCAGCACTGCAGCCTCGGCCAACACCGGCCATGCCGAGCCAATCAAAAAGCCTAGCCACCGCTCCTGTGCGGTAATCCCCCTATCCAGCACTTTCACCAGTGTTCCGCCATGGAGTTGTCCATAGGCCTCGAAGCGTTTGTCCAGCAATTCGCGGCACCAGCGGATGGAAAGTTGCTTCACGCGTTCTTGGCAAAGTCGCGCCAGGCACCAAGCCTGCAAAGGGGTCATTGACGCTTGTAATGCTACCAGGCATATGAAGGCTCCGAGCAAAAGCTGGGAAGACGCCGCTGAAGCGGCCAGGTTGTCAATGATGTCGGCCAAGACTAGGGCCGGTACGACGGTCGCGATTTTCAGGAGTAGCGTCGCACCTAGGGCGGCGAGAATGCCTTTATAGAGATGCATGTCATTGCCTTATGCCTTTGAGCGCGCTCTGCGGCGCGACTGGGATACCTGACCTGATAAGGTGGAATCGTTCGAGTCCGGGTATGAACACCTGGACAACGGTAGCGAAGTTCGGGTGCTCATAAAGAGTGCGATAGAATGCGGCCGTATTTTGTTTTTCCAGATTGATCAGCGTTCGCTTGACTTGTCCGCGCACGCTGAGGTCAGTTCGGGGAGGGTGAAAAGCGGGTACCGCGTACCTGGGGCATGGGTGTAGAAGTGCCGAAAGTCGGGTTGAGTGCGCCAGAATTTTTGCGACGGCTTGGTCTTCTTGTTTTTCTTCTGGCCCAGAAAGTTCCGCGCACTGAATTTGCTCCGTCACGGCACGGTACAGTGCAATGCCGGGATTGATAGAGCTACCGGAACCTACGCTACTGAGTGAACCTTCTTTTTTGCAGCGAGAAACAGCGATGCAAAATGGAACATCATAGAAATCGTGGGTCAGGTATATTTCCAGTTTATGTATCTGGCGGATCAACTTGCTGTCATGGCCAAATGTTTCTTCCAGAAAAGAACTCGAGGGTTTGTAGAGTTTTGGTGGGGAAGTCAGGCCGCAAAGTGACAGATAGTACATGGAGAGTGCGTGGCGTTCGAGAGCTTCATTTATCGCGTGCAGTAAAGCTTCGTTCTCGGTGCAACCAAGTGCTGTGCCAGAATTGGTGGCATATTTGGCGAGGAAGCCCCCTGCAGTTTTCTCTATTTCATCAATGTTTTTGGAGCACGGTGCAACCAATATAGCGGGAATGGTTATATCGTCGTACGTATTCAGTGCCTGAAAGCTGAGGGAAGGTGTTCGGCAACCAGGTGGTATGGACTTGAGCAACCAGTCATCATACGGGGCGATCGATTCCAGGATCTGATCGCTGTCAAGGAATGTGGATTTCAGAACGACGACGTCCCATGGTTGGTACTCCTATGAAGTTGATTTGAGAACGCCTTTCAGCGCGTCACTGTTGTATCACTTGTTTTTTTCTGGGTTCAAGATCAGCGCCGGGCTTATAGCGGAAAGTTCTCGTAAGAATGGTTACCGGTGCTTGAGGTTTAAGTCCTACATTATTTCGGAATATTTAGAAAATCATCTAATAATTAGCAGGTTAGAGTTTGCGTAGGGTTGAGGAAGCAAAACATTCAGTAAAAATTGAGGGGTTGAGATCACTTAGCAGGGAAAAAGGGGGCGCTCACCATCTGCCGTCGCGGATCTAAAGCCGAGAACGTCGAGGGAAGCGCCATTGTTGTAGATCGGTTAGCCGGCCAATAATCAATTGCGTGCCCTTTCGTGTAGGCCGTTTCTGCAATACCAACCTACCGCCTTGGTGCCATTGCGGTGGTTTTCCGGGCGGCCTGGTCTAGGTCTGTCGTGGCCAAAGCAGTGATCGGGCCTGTAAGCCCGCAGACGATTAATACCGCTATTCGGATTGTTCAAGGCAACCCGCTGCGAGGGCAGATGCCTTTGTAAGGCTTGTTTTGATGTCGCCTGGGCGGGCCCTTTCGCGGGCATGCCCGCTCCCACAGGTACGGTGCAAGTCGCGAGGTTTGTGGTGACGTTGTGGGAGCGGGCGTGCCCGCGAAGAGGCCCGTCCAGGCAGTAGAGAATTATCTTGGGAATGAACACTCAGTTCACCGTCGGCAAGACCACGTTCTATCAAGGCGAAAATGGCACCTACCCGTCGTTCCGCATCGAGCCTGGAATCCCATGCCAGGACGCTCGCGACCAGTCTTCGGCGTTGATGGGGTATGAGCGCCAATTGACCATGACCGGGTTGATGGATGAAACAACCCCCAAGCCAGCCCGCCGTCACCCCACCCACCAATCCCCCACGAAGACAGTCGGATTTGGTCAAAATTTGTGCTATATTTCGCGCCCGCGATTTTCCTGCACACCAGAACCGGTCACTGACATGCAAGCAGCCAAACCACTCTACGACTATCCCAAGTACTGGGCCGAATGCTTCGGGCCAGCACCTTTCCTGCCAATGAGCAGGGAGGAGATGGATCTGCTCGGCTGGGATTCCTGCGACATCATCATCGTGACCGGGGATGCCTACGTCGATCACCCCTCGTTCGGCATGGCCATCATCGGCCGGCTACTGGAAGCCCAGGGTTTCCGCGTGGGCATCATTGCCCAGCCGAACTGGCAGTCCAAAGACGACTTCATGAAGCTCGGCGAGCCCAACCTGTTCTTCGGCGTGGCCGCCGGCAACATGGACTCGATGATCAACCGCTACACCGCGGACAAGAAAATCCGTTCCGACGACGCCTACACCCCGGGGGGCCTCGCCGGTAGCCGACCAGACCGCGCCAGCCTGGTGTACAGCCAGCGCTGCAAGGAAGCCTACAAGCATGTGCCGATCGTACTCGGCGGCATCGAGGCATCGTTGCGTCGCATTGCCCACTACGACTACTGGCAGGACAAGGTTCGCCATTCGATCCTGATCGACGCCAGCGCCGACATCCTGCTGTTCGGCAACGCCGAGCGCGCGGTGGTCGAGGTGGCCCAGCGCCTGTCCAATGGCGAAAGCATCGAAAGCATCACCGACGTGCGCGGCACCGCCTTCGTGCGCCGTGATACGCCGCAGGGCTGGTACGAAATCGACTCGACCCGCATCGACCGCCCAGGCCGTGTCGACAAGATCATCAACCCCTACGTGAACACCCAGGACACCCAGGCCTGCGCCATCGAGCAGGCCAAGGGCGACCAGGAAGACCCGAACGAAGCCAAGGTGGTACAGATTCTCGACAGCCCGGCGGTCACGCGGGAAAAGTCGGTCATCCGCCTGCCATCGTTCGAGAAGGTGCGTAACGACCCGGTGCTCTATGCTCACGCCAACCGCGTGCTGCACCTGGAGACCAACCCGGGCAACGCCCGTGCACTGGTGCAGAAACACGGTGACGTGGACGTGTGGTTCAACCCGCCACCCATTCCGATGAGCACTGAGGAAATGGACTACGTGTTCGGCATGCCTTACGCCCGTGTACCGCACCCTGCGTACGGCAAGGCGCGTATCCCGGCCTACGAAATGATCCGTTTCTCGGTCAACATCATGCGTGGCTGCTTCGGCGGCTGCACCTTCTGCTCGATCACCGAGCACGAAGGCCGCATCATCCAGAACCGCTCGCACGAGTCGATCCTGCACGAAATCGAAGAGATGCGTGACAAGGTGCCAGGTTTCACTGGCGTGGTGTCCGACCTTGGCGGGCCGACTGCGAACATGTATCGCATCGCGTGCAAAAGCCACGATATCGAAAAGCACTGCCGCAAGCCCTCGTGCGTGTTCCCTGGCATCTGCGAGAACCTCAACACCGACCACAGTTCGCTGATCGAGCTGTACCGCAAGGCTCGCGCTCTGCCAGGGGTGAAGAAGATCCTGATTGCCTCGGGCCTGCGCTACGACCTGGCCGTGGAGTCGCCGGAATACGTCAAGGAGCTGGTCACCCACCACGTAGGTGGCTACCTGAAGATTGCCCCGGAGCACACCGAGCGTGGCCCGCTGGACAAGATGATGAAGCCCGGCATTGGTACCTACGACCGCTTCAAGCGCATGTTCGAGAAGTTCTCGAAAGAAGCGGGTAAAGAGCAGTACCTGATCCCGTACTTCATCGCCGCGCACCCGGGTACCACCGACGAAGACATGATGAACCTGGCGCTATGGCTCAAGGGCAACGGCTTCCGTGCCGACCAGGTACAGGCGTTCTACCCGTCGCCGATGGCCTCGGCCACCGCCATGTACCACTCGGGCAAGAACCCGCTGCGCAAGGTGACCTACAAGAGCGAAGGTGTGGAAATCGTCAAGAGTGACGAGCAGCGCCGTCTGCACAAGGCCTTCTTGCGCTACCACGACCCGAAAGGCTGGCCAATGCTGCGTGAAGCGCTACAGCGCATGGGCCGCGCCGACCTGATCGGGCCTGGCAAGCACCAGTTGATTCCGGCGCACCAGCCGCAGACCGACAGCTACCAGAGCGCGCGCCGCAAGAACTCGACCCCGGCGGGCAGCCACAAAGTGGGCAAGGACCAGAAAATCCTGACCCAGCACACGGGCTTGCCACCGCGTGGCAGCGATGGCAGCAAGCCGTGGGACAAGCGCGAGAAAGCCAAGGCCGAGGCGTTTGCGCGTAACCAGCAGGCGGCCAAGGAGCGCAAGGAAGCGGGCAAGGGTGGCAAGGGCAACAAGAAGCCGCGTCAGCCTGTCATTCCGCGCTGATTTCGGGGGCCGCCTTGCGGCCCAATCGCCGGCAAGCCAGCTCCCACAGGGATTGCATACATCCCAAAGTGAGCATTGTCCCTGTGGGAGCTGGCTTGCCGGCGATTGGGCTGCAAAGCAGCCCCTGAATCTGGTTTAGTCAGGCTTCTTGTCGACCCACTTCGGCGCCACCGGCGCGACAAAGCGGTCCATCCCGCTCAGCAGTTCATCCGGCTGCTGCCCCAGCAGCAACATATCCCGGTGCTGCGGGCGCACGAATCCTTCCTCGACGATATGGTCGAGGAACCCGCCAAGCTTGTCATAGAAGCCGTTCACATCCAGCAGCCCCAGCGGCTTGGCGTGGTAGCCCAGTTGCCCCCAGGTCCAGACCTCGAACAGCTCTTCCAGCGTACCCAGGCCACCCGGCAAGGCGATGAACGCGTCGCTCAGCTCGGCCATGCGAGCCTTGCGCGCATGCATGCCATCGACCACTTCCAGCCGCGTCAGGCCTTTGTGGCCGACCTCGGCGTCCAGCAGGCTCTGCGGAATGATCCCTACCACGTCGCCACCTGCTGCCATCGCGGCGTCGGCTACCACACCCATCAAGCCAACTGCACCACCGCCATACACCAGCGTCCAGCCTCGGCGGGCAATCGCCTCGCCCAGCGCGACCGCCGCCTCACGGTAGGCGGGGTTGCTGCCAATGCTGGCACCACAAAATACACAAACGGAACGTACGGGCATTACTCACCTCCAGTCACTCAGGGTGACAGGGTACGGTGGCTGACCGTCGCCTCCAAGGCCGTGTTCATTCCGGGCGGGAAAATTCGCAGATGGCGCCGGTAGCGCCGTGGGCGTACGCGGCGAGCAGGCTGTTCAGAAACTGGGAGATGGGCATTTGGTATTGCTCCTAAATGAGAGGTTGTCCCATCGTCCAATAAAAGGGCATGATGTGCTCTTAGATTGGTTGTATACAATCCATTGAACAATTCAACTGACTGGCCACTTGACACCCCCTTGACCCATATCAGCAGGGTGCTGAACGGTTTCAGGCAGTCTCGCAATTGATAAAACCCTGCCAAGGAGATTCATGATGTTTGCGAAAGCTGTAGCGGTATCCCTGCTGACCCTCGCCAGCGCCTCTGTCTTCGCCGCCGAGTGCTCGGTAACTGTCGACTCCACCGACCAGATGTCCTTCAACACCAAGGAAATCACCGTCGACAAAAGCTGCAAGGAATTCACGGTCAAACTGACCCACTCCGGCAACCTGCCGAAGAACGTCATGGGCCATAACCTGGTGATCAGCAAGACTGCCGACATGCAGGGCATTGCGACCGAAGGCATGAGCCAGGGCCTGGAAAAGGACTACATCAAGGCTGACAACGCCGCGATCATTGCCCATACCAAAATGATAGGCGCGCCGGAAAAAGAAACCGAAGTGAAGTTCGACCCTTCCAAGCTTGAAGCCGGTGGTGACTACAGCTTCTTCTGCACCTTCCCGGGCCACATCTCGATGATGAAAGGCAAGGTTGTCGTCAAGTAATTAGCTGACGCCTAGCCCTGTAGGAGCGGGTTTACCCGCGAATGCGGTGCCAGATCCACCATCGCATTCGCGGGTAAACCCTTCCTACAGGTAGTGCTACAGCCTGATCAAGGGGCGAACGGCAATTCGCGCTTGTGCTGGGTCTTGCGGTAGGTGGCCACGATGATGTCAAACGCTGCCTGGTCGACCGGCTGCCCATGCAGGAACGCGTCGATCTGCTGGTAGGTCACCCCATGCGAGGCTTCGTCCGGTTTGCCCGGTGCCAGGTCTTCCAGGTCTGCAGTCGGCACCTTCTCCACCAGTGACTCCGGCGCGCCAAAGCTGCGTGCAATGGCCCGCACCTGGTTTTTCACCAAGCCGCTCAGCGGCGCCAGATCGCAGGCACCATCACCAAACTTGGTAAAGAACCCCATCACCGCTTCGGCGGCGTGGTCAGTACCGATCACCAGCCCTGCGCGCGCGCCGGCGATGGTGTATTGGGCGACCATGCGCGTGCGTGCCTTGACGTTGCCGACCACGAAGTCCACCAGCGTTGGCGAGCCGTTTTTCAACTCCACCACTTCAGCCGCCAGGGCGCGCACTGCAGGGGCGATGTCCACGGTGTGCACTTCATCGGCCTTGATCACGTCCAGGCAGGCCTGGGCGTCATGTTCATCATGCTGCACCTGGTACGGCAGGCGAACGGCGATGAAGGTATAAGCCTGGTCACCGGTATCGGCGCGCAGTTCGTTGATGGCGCGCTGGGCGAGCAGGGCCGCGGTCAGCGAGTCGACCCCGCCGCTGATGCCCAGTACCAGGGTCTTGAGCCGGGCGTTGGTCAGGCAGTCCTTGATGAACGCCACGCGCCGGGCAACTTCTGCCTCGAGCGCAGCCGCGTCGGCGAACGGCGGCTGGACCTTCAGCGCCTGGGCAATTTCTTGCTGAACCGCTTGCATGGGTTACTCCTTGCTGGGGACTTTGAAAACGTGACGCATGTAAGCAACGAAGTTGGCGTCGCGGCACTGGGTCTTGGCCGCTTCGTCGGAAATCTTGGCCACCGGTGCGCCGTTGCAGTCGGTCATTTTAAGCACGATGCTCATGGGGACCACACCCGGTATGTCGCAGGTCAGGTTGGTACCGATGCCAAAGCTGACGTTGATGCGCCCGCGCAGGGCCCGGAAGATTTCCAACGAGCGGGTAAGGTTGAGGCTGTCGGAAAACACCAGGGTCTTGGTCATCGGGTCGATACCCAGTTTCTGGTAATGGGCGATCGCTTTCTCGGCCCAGGCCACCGGCTCGCCGGAGTCGTGGCGCAAACCATCGAACAGCTTGGCGAAGTACAGGTCGAAATCGCCGAGGAAGGCATCCATGGTGATGCAGTCGGTCAGGGCGATACCGAGCAGGCCGCGGTACTCGCGCACCCAGCAGTCCAGCGCGGCGATCTGGCTGTCGATCAGCCGTGGGCCCAACTGCTGGTGCGCCATGATCCACTCATGGGCCATGGTGCCCAGCGGCTTGATATCCAGTTTCCATGCCAGGTCGACGTTGCTGGTGCCGACGAAACGGCCCGGAAAGTCGTCGCGTAGTACCCGGACCACTTCCTCCTGCACGCGGCTGGAAAAGCGCCGGCGGGTGCCAAAGTCGGCTACCTGCAGTTCGGCCAGTTCGTCGTCGCTGGCGTGGGCGCGCAGCCAGTCGAACTTGCGGTACAGCTGGTCGCGTGCCTCGGCCAGGCGCATATGCGGGTGCAGGTGGCGGTTGCGCACCTCGCTGATGATCGCCAGCAAAGGCACTTCGAACAGGATCACATGCAGCCAAGGGCCTTTCAGGCGCAGGAACAGCTGATCGTGCTCAATGCCAAGGTGCACATAGCGCAGGTTGAAGCGGAACAGCCGCAAAAACCGCAGGAAGTCGGGCTTGAGGAAACTGATGCGCTCCAGGAAGCCCAATTGGCCATCATCGAGCGTGAGGTCGTTGAGCACCTCCAGCTGGTGGCGGATTTCGCTTAGATACGGGCGCAAGTCCTCGCCGTTGCGGCAGCGGAATTCCCATTCGACATCGGCGTCCGGGTAGTTGTGCAGCACACCCTGCATCATGGTGAGTTTGTAGAAATCGGTGTCGAGCAGGTTGTGCACGATGCGCTGGGCGAATGCGCTCTCGCTCATCAAAGGGGCTCCGGAGGCGGCGAATGGGGAACATTGTGCCAGCCTTTTCGGCCTTGTTGTGTGTGCGCTGGCCTCTTCGCGGGTGAACCCGTCCTACAGGGCCGCGTATCTGCCAAATCCGCGTGTTTTTCGGTGCACCCGCCGGCCTTGAAACGGTGCTGCCTGTAGCAGTCGCGCACCACGGGTGTGCAGTTCGGTGACGTCTGCTGTTACAGGCCGGTTGCACGTAAACACATGGCAGGGTTGCAATGATGGCACGCGGTGGTTGCTCCTTGTCTGTGCGGGTGGTGGCGCCCGGCGCGTGGCAGACGGTTGCACGCTCAATAAAGAAAAGGCCGTCGGTCGCCTGTGCGCGCCGGTGGTGGTGTGATTTTCCGTAAGACAAAACCGATGGCACGGCCCTTGCTCTGAGCATTGGGCTGAGAAGTTGTAGTGCCAACCAAAAAAACTCTAGGAGCACCACCTCATGTCGCAGACGTTTTACAAGAAAGGTTTCCTGGCGCTTGCCGTAGCCACGGCACTGGGTGTTTCTTCGTATGTCCAGGCCGACGTCAAGATCGGTGTAGCGGGGCCGATGACCGGGGCCAACGCAGCGTTTGGCGAGCAGTACATGAAAGGTGCGCAAGCTGCGGCCGACAAGATCAACGCCGCGGGTGGCGTGAATGGCGAGAAAATCGTACTGGTCAAAGGCGATGACGCCTGCGAACCGAAACAGGCCGTTGCCGTGGCCAACCGCCTGGTTGACCAGGACAAGGTGATCGGGGTGGTCGGCCACTTCTGTTCGTCCAATACCATCCCGGCCTCCGAGGTGTATGACGAGGCTGGCGTGATCGCCATCACGCCCGGTTCGACCAACCCACAGGTCACCGAGCGCGGCCTGAGTGCCATGTTCCGCATGTGTGGCCGTGACGACCAGCAGGGCGTGGTCGCCGGCGACTACATTGTCGACGTGCTCAAGGGCAAGAAAGTCGCGGTGCTCCACGACAAGGACACCTACGGGCAAGGCCTGGCTGATGCCACCAAGGCACAGCTGGAAAAACGTGGCGTCAAGCCTGTGTTGTACGAAGGCCTGACCCGGGGCGAGAAAGACTTCAGCGCCGTGGTCACCAAGATCCGTGCTGCCGGTGCCGATGTGGTCTACTTCGGCGGCCTGCACCCGGAAGCCGGCCCGCTGGTGCGCCAACTGCGCGAACAGGGCCTGAAGGACGTCAAGTTCATGTCGGATGATGGCATTGTCACCGACGAGCTGGTGTCTACCGCCGGCGGCGCGCAGTATGTCGATGGCGTGTACATGACCTTCGGCGCCGACCCGCGCCTGCTGCCAGACAGCAAGGCCGTGGTCGAGGAGTTCCGCAAGGCAGGCACTGAACCGGAAGGCTATACCCTGTACGCCTACGCCTCGCTGCAGGCCCTTGCCGCCGCCTTCAACGGCGCCAAGTCGAACAAGGGCGAAGACGCTGCCAAGTGGCTCAAGGCCAACCCGGTGCAGACCGTCATGGGCGAAAAGAAGTGGGACAGCAAGGGCGACCTGACCGTGTCCGACTACGTGGTCTACCAGTGGGACAAGAGCGGCAAGTACCACCAGCTGGACAAACAAAAATAATAACGGCCTCCCGCCCGGGTTGCGCATGCGCCCGGGCCTGAGCCCCCGCGGTACCTGTCCTTATTCGGAGACCTGCACGGTCGTGCACTGCTGGGGCCGCATTGTCCGTGGCCTTGCGTGGTCGGCATGCGTGCAGTCTCGCTCAGTGAGATTGCGTTATGGATGGTATTTTCCTGCAGCAACTGGTCAACGGCCTGACCCTCGGGTCGGTCTATGGCCTGATCGCCATCGGCTACACAATGGTCTATGGCATTATCGGCATGATCAACTTCGCGCACGGCGAGGTGTATATGATTTCCGCCTACCTGGCGGCGATCAGCCTGGCATTGCTGGCCTATTTTGGCGTCGAGTCGTTTCCCCTGCTGATGCTGGGCACGCTGTTGTTCACCATCGTCGTCACGGGTGTGTACGGCTTCACCATCGAGCGCATCGCCTACAAGCCGCTGCGTAACTCTACCCGCCTGGCACCGCTGATCAGCGCCATCGGCATTTCGCTGATCCTGCAGAACTACGCACAGATCAGCCAGGGCGCTCGCCAGCAAGGCGTGCCAACCCTGCTCGAAGGCGCCATGCGCATCGACGTCGGCACCGGCTTCGTGCAACTGACCTACACCAAGATCTTCATCCTGGTGGCGGCATTTGTCGGCATGGGCCTGCTGACCTACGTCATCAAGTACACCAAGCTCGGCCGCATGTGCCGCGCTACCCAGCAAGACCGCAAGATGGCCTCGATCTTGGGCATCAACACCGACCGGGTCATTTCCTACGTATTCGTCATTGGTGCAGTGATGGCCGCCCTGGCAGGGGTGCTGATCACCATGAACTACGGCACCTTCGACTTCTATGCCGGCTTCATCATCGGTATCAAGGCATTCACCGCTGCAGTGCTCGGTGGCATTGGCTCCCTGCCTGGCGCCATGCTCGGCGGAATCATCCTGGGGATCTCCGAATCGCTGTTCTCCGGCCTGATCAACTCCGACTACAAGGACGTGTTCAGCTTCTCGCTGCTGGTGATGATCCTTATCTTCCGCCCACAAGGCCTGCTGGGTCGCCCGCTCGTGGCTAAGGTGTGAACATGTCGATTGCCAAAATTGCTTCTGCCTCTGAAACCAAAGGTTTCGATATCAAACGCAGCCTGCTCGAAACCCTCGTCGCCGGCCTGCTGGCGCTGATCGTGTTTGGCCCGATCGTCGGCGTGGTGCTCGACGGTTATACCTTCAACGCTGAACCGCGCCGCGTGGCCTGGCTGGTAGGTGGCGTGATGCTCGGGCGTTTCCTGCTCAGCCTGTATGTGCAGACCGCTGCCGGCCGGCGCATGCTCGAAGGCTTCGACAGCGGTGGCTCGGGCGTGCATGTGCGGGCGCCGAACTATGTGTCGCGGCTGCGCTACATCATCCCGGCGCTGATCGTGATTGCCATCGTCTTCCCGATCTTCGCCAACAAGTACCTGCTGACCGTGGTCATCCTCGGCCTGATCTATGTGCTGCTGGGCCTGGGCCTGAACATCGTGGTCGGCCTGGCCGGCCTGCTCGACCTGGGGTACGTGGCCTTCTACGCCATTGGCGCCTACGGCCTCGCTCTGGGTTACCAGTACCTTGGCCTGGGCTTCTGGAGTGTGCTGCCGCTGGCAGCCATTGCGGCGGCCCTTGCCGGTTGCATCCTGGGCTTCCCGGTGCTGCGCATGCACGGTGACTACCTGGCAATCGTGACGCTGGGCTTTGGCGAGATCATTCGCCTGGTGCTGAACAACTGGCTGTCGTTCACCGGCGGCCCCAACGGCATGCCGGCGCCGTCGCCGACCTTCCTTGGCCTGGAGTTCGGCCGCCGGGCCAAGGACGGTGGGGTGCCCATCCATGAGTTCTTCGGCTTTGCCTACAACCCCAACCTCAAGTTCGTGTTCATTTATGCGGTGCTGTTCATGGTCGTGCTGGCCGTGCTCTACATCAAGCACCGCTTGACCCGCATGCCGGTCGGCCGGGCCTGGGAAGCGCTGCGCGAAGACGAGATCGCCTGCCGTTCGATGGGCCTGAACCACGTGCTGGTCAAGCTCTCGGCCTTCACCCTGGGTGCTTCCACCGCGGGTTTGGCCGGCGTGTTCTTCGCCACTTACCAAGGTTTCGTGAACCCCTCGTCGTTCACCTTCTTCGAGTCGGCCTTGATTCTCGCCATCGTCGTGCTGGGTGGCATGGGCTCCACCGTAGGCGTCGTCATTGCCGCATTCGTGCTGACCGTGGCACCCGAGTTGCTGCGCAGCTTCTCCGAGTACCGGGTGCTGCTGTTCGGCGTACTGATGGTGTTGATGATGATCTGGCGACCGCGGGGGCTGATCCGCATCAGCCGTACCGGTGTGACCCCGCGTAAAGGAGTGGCGCCATGAGCGACGAAATCATTCTGTCGGTCGACAACCTGATGATGCAGTTCGGCGGCATCAAGGCGCTCAGCGACGTGAGCCTGAAGGTCAGGCGCAACCAGATCTTCGCCCTGATCGGCCCCAACGGCGCCGGCAAGACCACGGTGTTCAACTGCCTGACCGGCTTCTACAAGGCCAGTGGCGGGCGCATCGAACTGAATGTGCGCGGTAGCCACACCAATGTGATCCAGCTGCTGGGCGAGCGTTTCCAGGCGGCCGACTTCGTTTCGCCGGCACGCTTTGCCCGCCGCCTGTACTACAAGATGTTCGGCGGCACCCACCTGGTCAACCGCGCGGGCCTGGCGCGCACCTTCCAGAACATCCGGCTTTTCAAGGAAATGTCGGTGGTGGAGAACCTGCTGGTGGCCCAGCACATGTGGGTCAACCGCAACCTGCTGGCGGGGGTATTCAATACCAAGGCCTACCGCAAGGCCGAAAGCGATGCGCTGGACCACGCCTTCTACTGGCTGGAGGTGGTCGACCTGGTCGACTGCGCCAACCGCCTGGCCGGTGAGCTGTCGTATGGGCAGCAGCGCCGCCTGGAAATCGCCCGCGCCATGTGCACGCGACCGAAAATCATATGCCTGGACGAACCGGCGGCGGGCTTGAACCCGCAGGAGACCGAGGCGCTTAGCCAGATGATTCGCGTGCTGCGTGACGAGCACGATATCACCGTGGTGCTGATCGAACACGACATGGGCATGGTCATGAGCATTTCCGACCATATCGTGGTACTGGACCACGGCAACGTGATTGCCGAGGGTGCGCCACAGGACATCCGCAACAACCCGACGGTGATCGCTGCCTACCTGGGTGCAGACGAAGAGGAACTGGTATGAGTGCACCCATTCTCGAGCTGAAGGACCTGGACGTGTTCTATGGGCCGATCCAGGCGCTGAAAAAGGTATCGATGCACATCAACGAAGGTGAGACGGTCAGCCTTATCGGCGCCAACGGGGCCGGCAAGTCGACCCTGCTGATGTCGATATTCGGGCAGCCGCGGGCGGCTTCTGGGCAGATCATCTACCGTAGCACCGACATTACCCGCAAGTCATCGCACTACATTGCTTCCAACGGCATCGCCCAGTCGCCGGAAGGGCGCCGGGTATTCCCCGACATGAGCGTCGAGGAAAACCTGATGATGGGGACCATCCCCATTGGGGACAAGCATGCAGACGAAGACATGCAGCGCATGTACGAACTGTTCCCGCGCCTCAAAGAGCGGCGTAACCAGCGGGCCATGACCATGTCCGGTGGCGAGCAGCAGATGCTGGCGATTGCCCGGGCGCTGATGAGCCGGCCAAAATTGCTGTTGCTGGACGAGCCCTCGCTGGGGTTGGCACCCATCGTGGTCAAGCAGATCTTCTCGACCCTGCGGGAACTGGCGAAGACCGGCATGACCATATTCCTTGTGGAACAGAACGCCAACCACGCCCTGAAACTGTCGGACCGTGCCTATGTGATGGTCAACGGGCAAATTCGCATGACCGGGACCGGGCAAGAGTTGTTGGTCAACGAAGAAGTACGCAGCGCTTACCTGGGTGGGCATTAGTTATCCCTGTAGGAGCGGCCTTGTGTCGCGATGGGCTGCAACGCAGCCCCCTTCCTATGTGGACAACTCAATCTAGCCGGACCTCCAACCCGTTTACCCACAGCCACCAGACCCCGCTTTCCACAAGCCAAATCTTTTCCACCGATAATGTGGAACCGCCTGTGGAAAACATGGTGGTATCCCCGTCCAGCCCAACACCACTAGGCCCTACAGCGTCATGATCATTTTTTGATCAGTGCACCCCTGTGGATTGTTTCCCCAGCCAAATCACGTGATACCAACCACTCCCAGCACTGCGCAGAGCCTGTGTATAACTCTGTGTAAAAACCTTGGACATCCTGCTACAGGCGGCATGCTTGAAAGCCTTGCGCCGCCACCTAAAGGAACGTCGCCGACCACGACAGGCGCCAAGGGTTCCGCCGGACAGCGAAGTTGCCCCCAATCCGTGGGGAAAGCCCTGTGGATAACATGCGCATAGCTGGCGCCGAGGCCTCTGCCACAAGGGTTTGCCGCACATGAACAAAAAATGACCAGCCGTCTTTCAGCTTGCCGCCAGCGTCGGCCGCGGGCATGCTGCAAAACTGCCATGACCACCCACTGCGAGGAACAGAGCATGTCATCCACTGTATTCATCACTGGCGCCACCTCGGGTTTCGGCGAGGCCACTGCCCGCCGCTTCGCCGAAGCCGGCTGGAAGCTGGTGCTAACCGGTCGTCGCAAGGAGCGCCTGGACGCCTTGTGCGCCGAGCTTGCTGCCAAGACCGAAGTGCATGGCCTGGTACTCGATGTGCGTGACCGCAAAGCCATGGAGCAGGCCATTGCCAACCTGCCAGCCGGCTTCGACAAACTGCAGGGCCTGGTCAACAACGCCGGCCTGGCCCTGGGCGTGGATGCGGCGCAGAACTGCAGCCTGGACGACTGGGAAACCATGGTCGACACCAACATCAAGGGCCTGATGTACACCACCCGCCTGCTGCTGCCACGGCTGATTGCCCATGGCCGTGGGGCGTCGATTCTCAACGTCGGTTCGGTGGCCGGCAACTATCCGTACCCGGGCAGCAACGTGTATGGCGGCACCAAGGCCTTTGTCGGGCAGTTCTCGCTGAGCCTGCGCTGCGACCTGCGTGGCACAGGTGTGCGTGTGAGCAATATCGAGCCGGGCCTGTGCGAAAGTGAATTCTCGCTGGTACGGTTCGGTGGTGACCAAGCCAAGTATGACGCCACCTACGCAGGCGCCGAGCCTATCCAGCCGCAGGACATTGCCGAGACCATCTTCTGGATCCTCAACCAGCCCGCGCACATCAACATCAACAGCCTTGAGCTGATGCCGGTGAGCCAGGACTGGGCTGGGTTTTCGATCGACCGGTCGGTCAAGGGCTGAGCCAGGGCCGCTCGGCGGCAACAACCGCGAAGGCTTCAGCTCAGGCGCTGCAAGCCTTCCAGGCAAGTTGCCAGGTGATAGGGTGTGGTCGAAGGCATGTCGTGCCGGCTGACGGCACCCTCGCCATCCCGGCATTCGTACCAGCCAGCCTCGCGCAGGAACCGCGCTTCCAGCACCTGCAACTGTTCAGGCAACCTGGCTTCACCGCCAGCGCGCAGCACCAACGCGCGCAGGTACTCCGCCTGTGCCCAGATGCGCTGGGTGGCGTCCAGCACCTGGCCATCCACGCCCAGCATGGCAAGCACTGCGCCACCCTGCACCCCTTGCTGTTCGGCGCAGCTGAACCCCCGGTCGATCGAGGCATGCAGCGGCGTATCACGCAGCAGCGGGGAGGTGTGCAACAGGTAGAACCATTCGAACTGGTGGCCAGGCTCGTACCAGTTATCCACAGCCGCGCGTGGTTTCTCCAGCATCAGCCCATGGGCCGGTTCGACGAAATGCGCCTGGAGCGCTGCACACAGTTGCAGCAGTGACTGCCGGGTATGTTCGTCGTCGCGAACAGCCAGTACCTGCAGGAAGGCCTCGGCCAGGTGCATCTGTGGATTCTGCAGGGGGCCGCTGCCCAGGTCTGCCCAGTCCTCGCCCAGGCTTGCTTCGTACAGGCCATCGTCCCTGGCGAACTGCTGGTCGATGATGTCGAGGCCGGCATTGAGTGTGGACTCCACTAGGCTTTCGCCCACCTTGCCCCAGTAGTGCGCGCAGGCAAAGACGATGAAGGCGTGGGTATACAGGTCCTTGCGCCGGTCCTGCGGGTTGCCCTGGGCATCGATGCTGTAGAACCAGCCCCCGTGCTCCGCATCATGAAAGTGCTTCTGCAGCGAGCGGAACAGCGCGGCTGCACGCTCGGCGGCGCCCGGTTGTTCGATGCGGCTGCTGAACAGGTACAGCTGGCGGGCGCAGGCCATGGCCCGGTAGCGCTGTACCGGTAACGGCCGGTGCTGGGCGTCCAGGGCTTCGTAGGGCAGTGCCATGTCGGCATTCCAGCCAGGGCCTTGCCACATTGGCACGATGCGCTCGGCGAAGTGCTGGTTGAAACGGGCCAGTGCGGGCAGGGTAGGGCGGGGGTCGGACATGTCGGCGCTCGTGGCTGTCGGGCAGGGCGCCATGGTAGCAGATGTGGGGTTTTCGGTAGCCGGTGGTGCGCTTGCCCGGCTGTCGGGGCGGCGTTGAGCGCAGGGCGCTCAGCCCGGGTTGCCTAACCCTTGCCAATGCCGCGCTCCGACGAAGATGAAGCGCAACTGCTGGGTAATCTTTTCCTGCGGCGAAAGCGCCTGTGGGTAACCCGCTTCTGGGCTGTCGATCAGCTCGGGCAGGGTGGCGAACACGGTCTTCACCACCAGGTCGGCCATTACTGCCAGCGCCGCGCTGTCCAGGTGCTGCCAGCGTTTCATGCGCGCAAGGTCGGTGGCCAAGTCGTCGCTGATGTTCTGACGCAGGCGGGCAATGGCCTGGCGCACCGGCTGTGACCCACCATACTGTTCCCGCGCCAGGAACAGAAACAGCGCGCGGTGGGCGGCGACTACATCGAGAAAGATGCGCACCGAGGCGTCGGTGATGCCGCCCAGCTCGAATTCGTTGTGGCGGACCAGGCGAATGGTCTGGCGGAAGGTGGTATCGATCTCGGCCACCAGGGCCAGGCCCAGGGCGTCCATATCCGGGAAATGCCGGTAAAAGCCGGTTGGCACGATGCCGGCTGTCTTCGCCACTTCGCGCAGGCTGATGCTGCCAAAGCCACGGCCACTTTCCATGAGCTGGCAGGCCGCATCGAGAAGGGCCTGGCGAGTCTGTAGCTTCTGTTCGGCGCGCGGCAGCATGGTGCGGGCTTCTGTGACGGTGAGGCTGGGCACTCTAGTTAAAAAAACGAAGCCCGGTCAATGACCGGGCTGGGAGGGGAGCAAGCGCTGTGACACAGGTTGTTCTTTTCAGCCATGGCAATCAGCTCACGTGGCTGATTGCAACCAGGCGATCCGAACCACCCTCGGCAACGCGGCCGGACTGTTCGATCAGTCGGTCCGAACCACCCTCGGCAACGCGGCCGGATTGTTCGATCAGTCGGTCCGAGCCACCTTCGGCAACGCGGCCGGACTGTTCGATCAGTCGGTCCGAACCACCCTCGGCAACGCGGCCGGGTTGTTCGATCAGTCGGTCCGAGCCACCTTCGGCAACGCGGCCGGATTGTTCGATGAGGCGATCCGAGCCACCTTCGGCAACGCGGCCGGACTGTTCGATCAGTCGGTCCGAGCCACCTTCGGCCACGCGGCCGGATTGTTCGATGAGGCGGTCCGAACCACCTTCGGCGACTGTTTTCAGCGGTTGCGCAATCTCGACAGCGCTCGAACGCGATTCCGCAGTGAGGTGTTGTTCAGCGGCTGGCAGGGCAAAGGCGTTGGCGGCCAGAATGGACAGGGTCAGGGTCAGCAGTTGGCGTTTCATGATTCGGTGCTCCTTTCGGGGGCTGGAAAGTGGGTACGAAGCCAATGCTACGCCGGGTAACGCCAGAGAGAAGTTCATACGGATAATGGTAACAATCGACCATATTGATAGAGCTCGGCGACCAGTCTATTAAGCACCTTCCAGGCTGGTTGATGGCAAAATGCCGAGGTTGTCGTGGGGTAACATGCGCGCGGCCGCGCCACGATTTGCTGAGCGAATGGCCAGGAAAAACTTCGCTAAGATGACGCTACCGATAAAACCCCACGGGTTTTCATCAGTCCCAGATACTAAGTGCCACCGCCGCGCCTGTTTCGAGCCCCGCAAGGAGAATCACGCAATGACGCGACCCGCCAGAATCCTCGTCTGGACCCTCGCCACCCTGCTGACGCTGCTGGCAATACTGGTAGTGGTGATCGCCACCTTCGACTGGAACCGCGTCAAGCCGTTGCTCAACGAGAAGGTGTCCGAGGCCTTGCATCGGCCGTTCGCAATCAATGGCAACCTCGCCGTGCATTGGCGTACCGAGCCAGAAGAAGGCGGTTGGCGTGCCTGGGTGCCATGGCCGCACTTCACCGCCGAAGACCTCACCCTGGGCAACCCTGAGTGGTTGCAGGAGCCGAAGATGGTGGGCCTGGAGCGCGTAGAGTTCCGCCTGGCGCCACTTGCGCTATTGGTGCAGAAGATCAGCATCCCGCGCATCAACCTGACCAAGCCCACGGCCAGCCTGACCCGGTTGGCAGATGGCCGGGCCAACTGGACATTCGACTTCGGGCCGAAGGACGAAAACGAGGCACCTTCCAAATGGCAGCTGGACATTGGTGCCATCGGCTTTGACCAAGGCAATGTCAGCTTCGACGACCAGCCCTTGAAAACCAGCATGAAGGTGCAGGTTGACCCATTGGGCAAGCCAATCCCCTTCAGCGAAATCGTGGGCAAGGCCAGCGCTGAAAAAGTCGGTGGAGCCCAGGATTACGCCTTTGCTTTCAAGGCCCAGGGCCGCTACAAGGGGCAGCCGGTGTCTGGCGCCGGCAAGATCGGTGGCCTGCTGGCGCTGCAGGACGCCACCCAGCCGTTCCCGTTGCAGGCCGACGTGCGCATTGCCGATACGCACGTGGTACTTGCCGGCACCCTGACCGACCCACGCAACCTGGGTGCCCTTGACCTGCGCCTGCGCCTGTCGGGCGCCAGCCTGGGCAACCTCTACCCCTTGACGGGGGTTACCTTGCCCGACACCCCGGCCTATTCCACAGACGGCCGGCTCAGCGCCAACCTGCATGCAGCCGAAGGTGCGCGTTTCAAGTACGAGGGTTTCAACGGCAAGATCGGCGACAGCGACATCCACGGCGACCTGGCCTTCGTCGCCAGCCAGCCACGGCCCAAGCTGACGGGCAAGCTGGTGTCCAACCAGCTGCTGTTCAAGGACCTGGCGCCGCTGATCGGCGCTGACTCCAATGCCGAGCAGAAGGCCCGTGGCGGGGCCAGCAAGCAACCGGCCGGCAAGGTGCTGCCGGTGGAAGAGTTCCGCACCGATCGCTGGCGCGCCATGGACGCCGACGTCACCTTTGCCGGCAAGCGCATCGTGCACAGTGCGCAACTGCCGTTCAACGACCTGGCGGCACATGTGATCCTCGATGACGGGCTGCTACGCCTGGAGCCGCTGCGGTTTGGCGTAGCCGGTGGCAACCTGGCCTCCAACATTCGCCTGGACGGGCGCAGCGTGCCGCTGCAAGGGCGGGCGCAGTTGACTGCGCGTGGCTTCAAGCTCAAGCAATTGTTCCCCGGTTTCGCGCCCATGCAGACCAGCTTTGGTGAGCTCAATGGCGATGCCGATATCAGTGGCCGTGGCAATTCTGTAGCTGCCCTGTTAGGCACGGCCAATGGTGACCTGCGCATGTTGGTCAACGATGGCGCCATCAGCCGCAGCCTGATGGAGATTGCGGGTTTGAACGTGGGCAACTATGTGGTCGGCAAGCTGTTTGGCGATGAGGACGTGCAAATCAACTGCGCGGCGGCCGATGTTGGCATCAAGGACGGCTTGGCCTCGACCCGGCTGTTCATCTTCGACACCGAGAACGCGATTATCTATATCAATGGCACGGCGAATTTTGCCAGTGAGCAGTTGGACCTGAAGATCACCCCTGAATCGAAGGGGCTACGGCTGTTCTCGCTGCGTTCGCCGCTGTATGTACGCGGGCCATTTGCCAAACCCAGTGCGGGTGTACAGGCGGTGCCCTTGGCGTTGCGCGGTGCGGGCATGGTGGCGTTGGGGGTTGTGGCAGGGCCTGCAGCCGGTTTGCTGGCGCTGATTGCACCCAGCAGTGGCGATGATCCGAACCAGTGCACACCGTTGTTGCAGCAGATGAAGGCGGGCAAGGCACCCGCTGCGGTGAACGGGCGTAAATAGCGGGTAGTTGTGTTGCTGGCCATTACCACGCACGGGCTCTGTTTGAGGTGCGGGTTTACCCGCGAATGCGGTGGCGGATGCGACGGTAAATGGCCAGGAGATAGCCGTCGGCAGGCCCGGCCTCTTCGCGGGTGAACCCGCTCTTACGAGGGGCGCTAAGCGCCTAATGCCATTCAGTTAAGTAATTTGGGGCCGCTTTGCGGCCCTTCGCGGGCACGCCCGCTCCCACAGGGATCGCGCATTTCTTGAGTTCAGCGCCGAACGTGTGGGAGCGGGCGCGCCCGCGAAGGGCTGCAAAGCAGCCCCAGTAACGCTTAACTGACTGGCCCCTGGTGCTTACAAGCCTTGCAGCAAGTCGGACATGTCGTCTGCGTGCTCTTCTTCCTGCGCCAGGATGTCTTCGAAGATGCGGCGGGTGGTCGGGTCTTTGTCGCCGATGTACTGGATGATTTCGCGGTAGCTGTCGATCGCGATGCGCTCAGCGACCAGGTCTTCCAGCACCATCTCCTTCAGGGAATTACCGGCCACATACTGAGCATGCGAGTTCTTGGTCAGGTTGTCGGGGTTGAAATCCGGTTCGCCGCCCAACTGCACGATGCGCTCAGCCAGCTTGTCGGCGTGCTCGGCTTCCTGGTTGGCATGCTCCAGGAATTCGCTCGCGGCAACGCTTGCCTTGATACCGCTGGCCATGAAGTAGTGGCGCTTGTAGCGCAGTACACACACCAGCTCGGTCGCCAGCGACTCGTTCAGCAGGCGCAGGATCTGCTCGCGGTCGGCATGGTAACCCTCGGTTACGGCCCCTTGCTCAACATGCTGGCGGGCACGTTCGCGCAGGGTTTTTACATCGGTCAGTTCAGTAGCACTCATGTTTATCTCCGAAAGCATCAGGGTGGTCGTGGCATGCAGGGTGAGACTTACGCGCCGTGAACGGCCTCGCTGTCTTCTTCGCGTTGTTTACAGGTTTTGAAGCCTTTGGCATCAACATGGCCGGTGGCGTCGAAACGCACGTAATACGGTTGTTGCTTGCCTTCGTGATTAAGAATGTAGTCGTTGCAGGTGCCCCCGTGCGGCAGGTCGATCACGTTCGATGGGCTACCGCCAATGGCGATGACCTTCTGCATGGTCATGCCGTGCTCCACCTGCTTGACCAGCGGTTCGTCACGGTAGGTGACGTAGTCGACCGGGTTTTCCGGGCGGCTGCCGCAGGCGGCGAGGGTGGCGCTTGCCAGAAGGATTGCCAGGGTCTGCTTGTACATGGTCCCGCTCCTTGCAAAGGGTCTGTGTGGTTTTGAACAACAGCGCGCGCCAGGAGTTCGATTGCGATGCCCACGAAAGCCACTGTAGTGTTGGCCAAACCTCCACGCAAAGGGTCAGGGGCAATGCAGCAGGATTTGGCCACGCAATACCCCTTGGTACTGGTGCCAGGGATGCTCGGGTTCGTGCGGGCGGGGTTCTATCCTTACTGGTTCGGCATTGTCCCGGCCTTGCGCAAAGGGGGCGCGCAGGTGTTCCCGGTACAGGTTTCGCCGCTGCACAGCAGTGAGGTGCGCGGCGAGCAACTGCTAACCATCATCGAAGACATCTGCAGGCGCACGGGCGCCGCCAGGGTCAACCTCATCGGCCATAGCCAAGGCGCCCTGAGCGCGCGTTACGCGGCCGCCAGGCGGCCAGCCAGGGTGGCATCGGTCACCTCGGTGGCCGGGCCCAACCATGGCTCGGAGCTGGCCGACCATCTGCAACGCACGGCGCCGGGGGATTCGCCCCAGGGGCGCATTCTGAGAGCGATGCTGCATGCCCTTGCCGTGGTGCTGGGGTGGCTGGAAACCGGTTGGCGGCGCGAGCCGTTGCCGGTGGATGTGCATGCCTCGCATCAGTCGCTGACCAGCGCCGGGGTGGCGCTGTTCAACCAGGCTTACCCACAGGGCTTGCCGGCCACCTGGGGCGGGGAAGGCGCCCATGAAGTCAACGGAGTACGCTATTACTCATGGTCCGGCACCTTGCAGCCCGGGCTGACCGACCGGGGGCGCAACCGCTTCGATGGCAGCAACCGTTTCTGCCGCCTGTTCGCCCGCAGCTTCGTCAGGGAAAAGGGCCAGTGCGACGGTATGGTGGGGCGCTTCAGCTCGCACTTGGGGCAGGTGATCGGTGACGATTACCCGCTCGACCACCTCGATATCGTCAACCAGCAGTTCGGCGCCGTAGGGCGGGGTGCCGAGCCGGTGCGGCTGTTCACCGAACACGCCGCGCGGCTCAAGGCGGCAGGCCTTTAACGGCGGATGTGGGGGGCTGGGGGGCTGAAATTCTTGGCTACACTCTCACCTCGACACCCGTGCATCGGGCACGGAGCCCAGGAGACCACTCCATGAAAGTGCTGCACATCCCGTTACTGGCCCTGGCGTTGATGTTCAGCGCCCAAGGCTTCGCTGCCAACACCGCGCAGCAGGAAAAAATGAAAACCTGCAATGCCGACGCCACCGCCAAGGCCCTCAAGGGTGATGAGCGCAAGGCCTTCATGAGCACCTGCCTGAAGAAGAGCGCCCCGCAAACCCAACAGGAAAAGATGAAAACCTGCAACGCCGACGCCACCAGCAAAGCCCTGAAGGGGGACGAGCGCAAAGCGTTCATGAGTGACTGCCTGAAGAACAAATGACCTGCGCCTATGCCTGCGCCGCCAAGGCTGGCAGACTGCGGGCATTCCCGCTGTCTGCCTTCGAGGCTGTATGACCTTTACCCCGCGTCAGATTACCTTGGCCAGCCTGATCATCGTCATGGCCGGCCTGTTGCTGGCTTTGCCGCTGAAGTTATTGCCCAGCCTGCTGGCCGGCTTGCTGGTATTTGAACTGGTCAACATGCTGACCCCGCGCCTGCAACCCCTGCTGGCCGGGCAACGCGCGCGCTGGCTGGCGGTGGCGCTGCTTGGCACGCTGGTGGTGCTCAGCCTGAGCCTGCTGATTGCCGGCGCGTTCAGCTTCCTGCTGCACGAGGCGGAAAACCCCGGCGCCTCGTTGGACAAGTTCATGGCCTTGGTCGAACAGGCCCGCAGCCAGCTGCCGCCGTTCATCGAAGCCTACCTGCCCGCCAGTGCTGCCGAATTCAAGGTCGCCATCGGCGACTGGATCAAAAGCCACCTCAGCGACCTGCAACTGGTCGGCAAGGGCATGGCGCACATGTTCGTCACGCTGTTGATCGGCATGATCCTCGGCGCCATCATTGCCTTGCAGCGCATTCCCGATGTGTCCCGGCGCAAACCGTTGGCGGCGGCATTGTTCGAGCGCCTGGCCTTGCTGGTACAGGCGTTTCGCAACATCGTCTTCGCCCAGATCAAGATTTCGCTGCTGAACACGGCCTTTACCGGCATATTCCTGGCAGTGGTGATGCCGCTGTTCGGGGTGCACCTGCCGCTGACCAAGACGCTGATCGTACTGACCTTCCTGCTGGGGTTGCTGCCGGTGATCGGCAACCTGATGTCCAACACCCTGATCACCATCGTCGGCTTGTCGCTGTCGATCTGGGTGGCGGCGGCGGCGCTGGGCTACCTGATCGTCATCCACAAGGTCGAGTACTTCCTCAACGCCCGTATCGTGGGTGGGCAGATCAGCGCCAAGGCGTGGGAGCTGCTGCTGGCGATGTTGGTGTTCGAGGCGGCGTTCGGGCTGCCTGGGGTGGTGGCGGGGCCGATCTACTATGCCTACCTGAAAAGTGAGCTGAAGCGGGCCGAGCTGGTCTGAAGCGGCAAGCGGCAAGCGGCAAGCGGCAAGCGGCAAGCGGCAAGCTACAAGTTGCAAGCGGCAAGCTACAAGTTGCAAGTTGCAAGCTGAGCACCTATAGATGCACTAACACCTCTCAGCTTGTAGCTTGTAGCTTGTAGCTTGTAGCTTGTAGCTTGTAGCTTGTAGCTTGTAGCTTGTAGCTTGTAGCTTGTAGCTTGTAGCTTATCCGTACCGCTTGCGCGCTTCGATCGCCAGCCCACTACCAATACTGCCAAAGATATTGCCCTCCACATGGCGCGCATTGGGCAACATCGCCGACACGCTGTTGCGCAATGCCGGAATACCGCTGGAACCACCGGTGAAGAACACCGTGTCGACCTGGCCTTCGCTCACCCCGGCCTTGGCCAGCAGCTCGCTCACGCTGCCGCGCACACGCTCCAGCAACCCCTCAATGGCCTCTTCGAACAGCACCCGGGTCAGTTCGGCAGACAGTTCAGGCTCGACCCGGTGCAGGTCGATGCGGCGGCTGTCGCGCTCGGTCAGTTCGATCTTGCTGGCTTCCACTTCCATCGCCAGCCAGTGCCCGGCACGCTGCTCGATCAGCTTGAACAGCCGGTCGATACCGAAGCTGTCCTCGATGTCGTAGCGCATGCTGCCCAGCGCCAGCTGCGACTTCTGCGAGTACAGCGCGTTGATGGTGTGCCAGGTGGCCAGGTTGAGGTGGTAGCTGGTCGGCATCAGGGCGCCGCTTTTCATGCGGCTACCGTAGCCGAACAGCGGCATCACGCCCTGCAGGCTCAGCTGCTTGTCGAAGTCGGTACCGCCGATGTGCACGCCGCCCGTGGCCAGGATGTCGCTCTGGCGCTCGGCCAGCAGGTGGCGCTCTGGCGACAGGCGGATCAGGGTGAAGTCCGAGGTACCACCGCCAATGTCGACAATCAGTACCAGCTCTTCGCGGCTGATGGTCGACTCGTAGTCGAACGCGGCGGCAATCGGTTCGTACTGGAACGACACGTCCTTGAAGCCGAGCTTGCGTGCCACCTCGGCCAGAGTGTCTTCGGCCTCCTGGTCGGCGGCCGGGTCTTCGTCGACGAAAAATACCGGGCGCCCCAGCACGACCTGGTCGAACTCGCGGCCCGCGGCCGCCTCGGCACGCTTTTTCAGCTCGCCGATGAACATGCCCAGCAGGTCCTTGAACGGCAAGGCACTGCCCAGCACGCTGGTGTCGTGCTTGATCAGCTTGGAGCCCAGCAGGCTTTTCAGCGAGCGCATCAGGCGGCCTTCGTAGCCTTCCAGGTACTCGTGCAGGGCCAGGCGGCCATAGACCGGGCGCCGCTCTTCAATGTTGAAGAACACCACCGAGGGCAAGGTGATCTTGCCGTCTTCCAGGGCAATCAGCGACTCGACCCCAGGGCGGTGCCAGCCAACCGTGGAGTTGGAGGTGCCAAAGTCGATGCCCAGGGCACGGGCCGGGGTTACGTCAGACATGGGAAAAGGCTTCCGGAGGCAAAACGGCCGCGCAGTTTATGCCAGTTGGCTACAGAATCAAGACCAGTCGTCTGCGATGGAGCAAAGCCAAGGCGGTCTTGAAAGGCTATGCTTGACCCCTATCTTCAGTAGCATCTTCAGTTGCAACACGCACTTTCACATTGGTGATCCACAGATGGACTTCAAAGACTATTACAAGATACTTGGCGTAGAGCCCACGGCGGACGAGAAGGCGATCAAGGCCGCGTACCGCAAGCTGGCACGCAAGTACCACCCCGATGTCAGCAAGGAACGCGACGCCGAGGACAAATTCAAAGAGGCCAACGAGGCCTACGAGGTTCTGGGCGACGCGCAGAAACGTGCCGAGTTCGATGAGATCCGCAAGTATGGCGGCCAGCACGGCCGGCCATTCCAGGCGCCACCGGGCTGGGAAAACCGCGGTGGCGGTGGCGGCTTCGAAGGCGGCGATTTCTCCGACTTCTTCAGCTCGATATTCGGCAACCGTGGTGGCAACCCCTTCGGTGGTGGCCGGCAGCAGCAACGCAGTGCCGGCAGGCGGGGGCAGGACGTGGAACTTGAATTGGCCGTATTCCTTGAAGAAACCCTGAGCAAGGAGTCCAAGCAGATCAGCTTCCAGGTGCCGCAAACCAATGCCATGGGCCAGCGCACCGGTTTCACCACCAAAACCCTGAACGTGAAGATTCCGGCCGGGGTCACCGATGGCGAGCGTATCCGCCTCAAGGGCCAGGGCGCGCCGGGCAGTGGCGGCGGCGCCAATGGCGACCTGTTCCTGACCATTCGCATGGCACCGCACCCGCTGTTCGATGTTGAAGGCCATGACCTGATCATCACCGTGCCGCTGGCGCCATGGGAGGCTGCGCTGGGCACCAAGGTTGCGGTACCCACCCTGGACGGCAAGATCAACCTGACCATCCGCCCGGACAGCCAGAGCGGCCAGCGCCTGCGTGTACCGGGCAAAGGCCTGGCGAGCAAGCACGGTGAGCGCGGTAACCTGTATGCACAGCTGAAGGTGGTGATGCCGCCGGCATCCGACGAGTCTGCCCGCGAACTGTGGGCGAAGCTCGCCGAGAAAGCGGCGTTCAACCCGAGGACACAATGGAGTAAGTGATCATGAGCAGCACCCTGATCGTTCAACTGGACATGCGTACCCTGTGTCAGGAAGCCGATGTCACGGCGGACTGCGTGATCGAAATTGTCGAACACGGCATTGTCGAGCCTTCTGGCCGAACGCCAGAGGACTGGCTGTTTGACGATCAGGCGCCGTTATTGGCCAAGCGCGCGGCCAAGCTGCACCGGGAACTGGAGCTGGAGTGGGAAGGGGTGGCGCTGGCGCTGGAGCTGTTGCAGGAAGTGCAGCAGCTGCGCAGCGAGAACAGCATGTTGAAGCAGCGGCTGGGCAGGTTTACCCAGATGTAGGCTTGCGCGCCGGGTTTTGTGGGAGTGGCAGGGTCGCGAAAGGGCCCTCCCACAAGCGGCCCCGTTTCAGCCTGGTTCAGCTCCCGGGTTCAGCACCAGCTGCATGAAGGTCAAATCCAGCCAGCGGTCGAACTTCACGCCAACCTGGGGCATCTGCCCGGTCACCACGAAACCCAGCCGCTCATGCAGGCGGACCGACGCCGCATTGCCACTTTCGATGGCCGCGACCATCACATGCTTGCCGCAGCCTTGTGCACGCTCGATCAGCGCCGCCATCAACACCGGCCCCAGCCCCTTGCCCCGCTGGTCGCCGCGGATGTACACCGAGTGCTCCACGGTCAGGCGGAAACCCTCGAACGGCCGCCAGTCGCCAAACGAGGCATAGCCCAGCACGCCCGTGTCATCCACAGCCACCAGTATCGGGTAGCCCTGCTGCGCACGTGCTTCGAACCAGGCCTGGCGGTTGGCCAGGTCTACCGGGGTTTCGTTCCAGATCGCCGTGGTAGTGCGCACGGCGTCGTTGTAGATATCGAGGATGCCCGGCACGTCGGCGGGCAGGGCATCGCGCAGCTGGTAACTCATGACAGGGTCTCGCAAGTACGGTGCTTGCAGGTTAAATGGTTACCAGGCCGCGCACACCCTCGGCTTGCATGTTTTCGCCGCGCCCGCGCTGCACGATCTCGCCACGGGCCATGACCAGGTACTGGTCGGCCAGCTCTTCGGCAAAATCGTAGAACTGCTCCACCAGCAGGATCGCCATGTCCCCCCGTGCGGCAAGGCGACGGATGACGGCGCCGATTTCCTTGATGACCGACGGCTGGATGCCTTCGGTCGGTTCGTCGAGGATCAGCAGGCGCGGCCGGCTGGCCAGGGCGCGGCCAATGGCCAGCTGTTGCTGCTGCCCGCCAGACAGGTCGCCGCCCCGGCGCTGCTTCATTTGCTCAAGCACCGGGAACAGCTCGTAGATGAAGGCAGGCACTTCGCGGGCCTCTCGCGCGGGGAAACGCGACAGGCCCATCAGCAGGTTCTCCTCGACGGTCAGGCGCGGGAAAATCTCACGGCCCTGGGGCACGTAGGCAATGCCGGCGTGTACGCGTTGCTGGGGTTTGAGCGCGGTAATCGGCTTGCCTTCCCATTCGATGCTGCCATCCCGGGCGGGCACCAGGCCCATCAGGCAGCGCAGCAGGGTGGTCTTGCCGACCCCGTTGCGGCCCAGCAGGCAGGTCACTTCGCCGACTTTGGCTTCGAAGGAGAGGCCGCGCAGAATGTGGCTGCCGCCGTAGTACTGGTGCAGGGTGTCGATCTTGAGCATGTTGGTGTTCCTGAAAGTGTTGCTGTGCCTGTGCCGGCCTATTTGCGGGTGAACCCGCTCCTACAGGGACCGCACAGATTTCAAGACTTGTGCATTACCTGTGGGAGCGGGTTTACCCGCGAATAGGCCGGCACAGGTATCCCTGTCTAGCGGCCCAGGTACACCTCGACCACCCGCTCATCCGCCTGCACCTGCTCCAGCGACCCTTCTGCCAGCACACTGCCCTGGTGCAGTACAGTCACGTGGTCAGCGATGCTGCCGACAAACCCCATGTCGTGCTCGACCACCATCAGCGAATGCTTGCCGGCCAAGCCCTTGAACAGCTCGGCGGTGAACTCGGTCTCGGCATCGGTCATGCCCGCCACGGGTTCATCCAGCAACAGCAACTGCGGCTCTTGTACCAGCAGCATGCCGATTTCGAGGAACTGCTTCTGCCCGTGCGACAGCAGGCCCGCCTGGCGCTGGGCCAGCGGCAGCAGGCGCAAGGTGGTCAGCACCTCTTCGATGCGCTGGCGCTGCTCGCCGCTCAGCCGTGCAGCCAGGCTGGCCCATACCGATTTGTCGGTCTTCAGCGCCAGCTCCAGGTTCTCGTACACCGTCAGCGCCTCAAACACCGTGGGTTTCTGGAACTTGCGGCCAATCCCGGCCTGGGCGATCTGGTACTCGCCCAGGCGGGTCAGGTCGAGGGTGTCGCCAAAGTAGGCCGTGCCGCTGTCTGGTCGGGTCTTGCCGGTGATCACGTCCATCAGGGTGGTCTTGCCGGCGCCATTGGGGCCGATGATGCAGCGCAACTCACCCACCCCGATGTACAGGTTGAGCGCGTTCAGCGCCTTGAAACCGTCAAAGCTGACACTGATGTCTTCCAGGCTCAGCACCGTGCCGTGGCGGGTATCCAGGCCCGCCTTGCGGGTGTGGCCCAGGCCAATGGCGTCGCGGCCGGCGCCGAGCGGGTCGAATACCGGTTCGAGCATGAATTCGGGATGCACCGGGGGCACGCCTCTCATGGCTGGCTCCTTTTTTTCAACAGGCCGACCACGCCCTTGGGCAGGTACAGGGTGACGAGAATGAACAGCGCACCGAGGAAAAACAGCCAGAACTCCGGGAAGGCCACGGTGAACCAGCTTTTCATGCCGTTGACCAGGCCGGCGCCGAGCAACGGCCCGATCAGCGTGCCACGGCCACCAAGGGCTACCCACACGGCGGCTTCGATGGAGTTGGTCGGTGACATCTCGCTGGGGTTGATGATGCCCACCTGGGGCACGTACAGCGCCCCGGCCAGGCCGCACAGCACGGCGCTGAGCACCCATACCAGCAGCTTGAAACCGCGCGGGTCGTAGCCGCAGAACATCAGGCGGTTCTCGGCGTCGCGCACTGCGGTCAGCAGGCGGCCGAACTTGCTGCGGGTCAGCCGCCAGCACAGGTACAGGCTGGCCAGCAGCAGGCCGACCGTCAGCAGGAACAACACGGCGCGGGTCCCTTGCGCGGTGATGTCGAAGCCCAGAATGGTGCGGAAGTTGGTGAAGCCGTTGTTGCCGCCGAAGCCGGTTTCGTTGCGGAAGAACAACAACATGCCGGCGAATGTCAGGGCCTGGGTCATGATCGAGAAGTACACCCCCTTGATCCGCGAGCGGAAGGCGAACCAGCCAAACACCAGCGCCAGCAGCCCGGGGGCCAGCACCACCAGGCACAGTGCCCAGGCAAAATGCTGGGTTCCGGCCCAGTACCATGGCAGCTCGGTCCACGACAGAAAAGCCATGAACCCGGGCAGGCCGTCCCCGGCCGCCTGGCGCATCAGGTACATGCCCATGGCATACCCGCCCAGGGCGAAGAACAGGCCGTGGCCCAGTGACAGCAGGCCGGCGTAGCCCCAGACCAGGTCCAGGGCCAGGGCGACGATGGCGTAGCAGAGAATCTTGCCGACCAAGGTCAGGGTATAGGCCGACACTTGCAAGGCGTGGTCCGCCGGGAGCAGCGACAACAGCGGCAGGGCGACCAGCAGCAGGGTGACGACGGCGCCGATGGCCAGCGACAGGCGCGGCCCGGCCTTTTGCGTAGCAGTGACTAGCAGTGGCTGGTTCATCAGTCGATTACCCGTCCCTTGAGGGCGAACAGGCCTTGCGGGCGCTTCTGGATGAACAGAATGATCAACGCAAGGATGAGAATCTTGCCGAGTACGGCGCCGATCTGGGGTTCCAGCAGCTTGTTGGCAATGCCAAGGCCAAACGCCGCCCACAGGCTACCGGCCAGTTGCCCGACCCCGCCGAGCACCACCACCAGGAACGAGTCGATGATGTAGCTCTGGCCCAGGTCCGGGCCGACGTTGCCCACCTGGCTCAGGGCTACGCCGCCCAGCCCGGCAATGCCCGAGCCAAGGCCGAAGGCCAGCATGTCGACGCGCCCGGTAGACACACCGCAGCATGCCGCCATGTTGCGGTTCTGGGTCACCGCCCGCACGTTCAGGCCCAGCCGCGTGCGGTTGAGCAGCAGCCAGGTCAGCAGCACCACCGCCAGGGCGAAGCCGATGATCACCAGGCGGTTGTAGGGCAGCACCAGGTTGGGCAGCAGCTGGATGCCGCCCGACAACCATGCCGGGTTGCTGACTTCGACGTTCTGCGCGCCGAACAGCAGGCGGATGGCCTGGATCAGGATCAGGCTGATCCCCCAGGTGGCCAGCAGGGTTTCCAGTGGGCGGCCATACAGGTGGCGGATGACCGTGCGCTCCAGCGCCATGCCGACCCCGGCGCTGATGGCGAAGGCCACTGGCAGGGCGATCAGCGGGTAGAACTCGATGGCACCCGGGGCATAACGCTGCACCAGCACCTGGACCATATAGGTGCTGTAGGCGCCGAGCATCAGCATCTCGCCATGGGCCATGTTGATCACGCCAAGCAGGCCGAAGGTGATCGCCAGGCCGAGCGCCGCCAGCAGCAGGATCGACCCCAGCGACAGGCCGCTGAAGGCCTGGCCGAGCAGCTCGCCGAACAGCAGCTTGCGCTGCACCTGGGCCAGGCTGGTTTCGGCAGCGGTGCGCACGCCCGGGTCGCTTTCCGCGTCGGGTTGCAGCAGCGCTTCAAGGCGGGTGCGGGCCAGCGGGTCGCCGGTTTCCCCCAGCAGGCGCACGGCGGCCAGGCGTACGGCGGGGTCGCTGGCGCCCAGTTGCAAATTGGCCAGGGCCAGGCCCAGGGCTGCGTGTACGGCAGCGTCCGGCTCGCTGGCGAAGCGCCGGTCGAGGAACGCCATTTGCGCCGGTTGTGCGCTTTTTTGCAGTTGCTGGGCGGCAGCCAGGCGGGCGTCGCTGTCGTCGCTGAGCAACTGGTGGCTGGCCAGGGCATTGTCGATCAAGCCGCGCAGGCGGTTGTTCAGGCGCAGCTTGCGGGTGTCGTCGGGGGCGATGCGGCCCTGGCGCAGGTTTTCCAACAGCGGCAGGCGTGCAGCATCGGGTTGCGCTGCCCAGTTTTCGAGCAGTTGGGCCTGCTCGGCGGGCTTGGCGGTGAGGAAGAATTCGCCCTCGCTGGCGTGGGTTGCCAAGGGCATTAGCAGGAGAAGTGTGAGCAGGAGTCTGAGCATGCGGGCAATCCTGGAAATCGGTGTTGGATTCTTCGCGGGTAAACCCGCTCCTACAGGGATTTCACCGGTCCAGAGGGCAGTGGGGATCCTGTGGGAGCGGGCAAGCCCGCGAATGGGCTGCAAAGCAGCCCCCTGCACTCAGTTACCTTTCACGGCGTAATCTGGCCGCTTGTCATTGCCTGGAATGAACGGGCTCCATGGCTGCGCCCGCAGCGGCTGCTCGGTTTCCCAGACCACGCTGAACTGCCCGTCATCCTGGATCTCGCCGATCATCACCGGCTTGTGCAGGTGGTGGTTGGTCTTGTCCATGGTCAGGGTGAAGCCTGACGGTGCCTTGAAGGTCTGGCCGGCCAGGGCTTCGCGGACTTTGTCCACGTCGGTGGACTTGGCTTTCTCGACCGCCTGGGCCCACATGTGGATGCCTACGTAGGTGGCCTCCATCGGGTCGTTGGTTACCGCCTTGTCGGCACCGGGCAGGCCCTTGGCCTTGGCGTAGGCTTTCCAGTCGGCGACGAACTTCTGGTTGACCGGGTTATCCACCGACTCGAAGTAGTTCCACGCCGCCAGGTGGCCCACCAGCGGCTTGGTATCGATACCGCGTAGCTCTTCTTCGCCCACCGAGAACGCCACCACCGGCACGTCGGTGGCTTTCAGGCCCTGGTTGGCCAGTTCTTTGTAGAACGGCACGTTGGAGTCGCCGTTGACCGTGGAGATGACCGCCGTCTTGCCGCCTGCGGAGAACTTCTTGATGTTGGCGACGATGGTCTGGTAGTCGGCGTGGCCGAAAGGCGTGTACACCTCTTCGATGTCCTTGTCGGCCACGCCCTTGCTGTGCAGGAAGGCCCGCAGGATCTTGTTGGTGGTGCGAGGGTAGACGTAGTCGGTGCCCAGCAGGAAGAAGCGCTTGGCGCTGCCGCCGTCTTCGCTCATCAGGTATTGCACCGCAGGGATGGCTTGCTGGTTGGGGGCGGCGCCGGTGTAGAACACGTTTGGCGACATCTCTTCACCCTCGTACTGCACGGGGTAGAACAGCAGGCCGTTGAGTTCCTCGAACACCGGCAGCACCGACTTGCGCGACACCGAGGTCCAGCAGCCGAACACCACCGCGACCTTGTCCTGGGTCAGCAGTTGGCGGCTCTTTTCTGCGAACAGCGGCCAGTTGGAGGCAGGGTCGACCACCACCGGTTCGAGCATCTTGCCGTTGACCCCGCCTTTGGCGTTGATTTCCTCGATGGTCATCAGCGCCATGTCCTTGAGCGACGTCTCGGAAATGGCCATGGTCCCCGACAGCGAATGCAGGATGCCGACCTTGATGGTTTCGGCGGCCTGGATACTCCAGCTCAGGCCCATTGCCGCAATCGATGCGCTGAGGGTAAAGGCCTTGATCAGACTGCGACGCTTCATGTGCTCTCTCCGCTGGTTTTTATGTGTTGGGCAAGCGGGGAGGAGCTTTGCAAGGGGTGTGCCTAACGGCGAAACGGGCGGGATAGAGCGGTGGTGCGAGGTGTTGGGGCGTTTGCGCGGGCCAGCTTGGTGCCTGCGGCCTTTGCGTGCACAGGATTGGGGCCGCGGTGCGGCCCCCAGGCCATTAACCGTTGCGCACTGCGGAACGCGGCTGACGGCGGCTGCGCACGCCCTGATAAGTGGATGCCAGCAACAGGAACCAGATCGGCGTTACCACCAGCGCCGAGCGGGTGTCGGCTTCCAGGCTCAGCAACACCAGGATGAAGGCAAAGAACACCAGGCACACGTAGCACATGAAGCGCCCGCCCGGCATCTTGTACTTCGACGCCTGGTGCAGCGCCGCCCGTTGCTTGCGGTACTTCAGGTACGACAGCAGGATCAGCGTCCAGACGAACATGAACAGCACTGCCGACACCGTGGTCACCAGGGTGAATGCCTCGACCACGTTCGGCACCAGGTAAATCAGCACCGCCCCCAGCAGCAGGCAGGTGCAGGAGAAGTACAGGCCGTTGGCAGGTACCGAGCGGCTGGACAGTTTCTCGAATGCCCTGGGCGCATCACCTTCCTGCGACAGGCCGTACAGCATGCGGCTGGTGGAGAACACGCCGCTGTTGGCCGACGAAGCGGCCGACGTCAGCACCACGAAATTGATGATGCTCGCCGCGGCCGGCAGGCCGGCCAGCACGAACAGCTCGACGAACGGGCTCTTGCCCGGTACCACGTCGCGCCACGGGGTCACCGCCATGATCGCGATCAGTGCCAGCACATAGAACACGATGATGCGTACTGGGATCGAGTTGATCGCCCGCGGCAGGGTGCGCTCGGGGTTTTTCGCTTCGGCAGCGGTGGTGCCGACCAGCTCGATGCCAACGAAGGCGAACACGGCGATCTGGAAGCCGGCGAAGAAGCCCATCACCCCGTTGGGGAACATGCCGCCGTCATTCCACAGGTTGGCCAGCTGCGCCGTGCGCCCGCTGGGCGAGGTGAAGCCGGTGATGACCATATACAGGCCTGTGGCGACCAGGCCGAGGATGGCGACGATCTTGACCAGAGCGAACCAGAACTCCAGCTCGCCGAACATTTTCACCGTTACCAGGTTCAGCGACAGCAGCAGCGCCACGCAGGTCAGCGCGGGTATCCACTGTGGCAGGTCGGGGAACCAGAACTGTGTATAGGCGGCGATGGCGACAACATCGGCGATGCCGGTGACCACCCAGCAGAACCAGTAGGTCCAGCCGGTGAAGTAGCCAGCCCAGGGCCCGAGCAGGTCGGCGGAAAAATCGATGAACGACTTGTAGTTGAGGTTCGACAGCAGCAACTCGCCCATGGCGCGCATGACGAAGAACAGCATGAAGCCGATGATCATGTAGACGAAGATGATCGATGGGCCGGCCAGGCTGATGGTCTTGCCCGAGCCCATGAACAGGCCGGTGCCGATCGCGCCGCCGATGGCGATGAGCTGGATATGGCGGTTGGTCAGGTTGCGCTGCAGATGCGGTTCATCTGGCGCTGTGGGTGAGGTTTGCGTCATAGGCAGCATTCCCTTGTAAAGGTCAGTCTTCTTGTCAGAGGTAGCCGGCTAGGCTAACACGGGCGTCCCAATTCGGGGCGTGACAGATCGACTCTGCATTTGGGTAGCAGTGTGATGCCTGTCCCGCCCTCTCTACAAAGCCAACGCAGTTCGTTGTAGGAGCAACGGTCTTTCCCAAAATTTGAAAAGCCTGCGCGATTCATTGTGGGAGCGGGCGAGCCCGCGAAGCAGGCGACGCGGTCTCTGGCACCGGCTGCGCCGGTGTTCGCGGGCACGCCCGCTCCCACAGGAACCGTGTGATCTTCGAGTCCTGCATTTTGTCTGTTGATCTACACCCTCTTCGGCTGAGGCAACACCAGATCCAGCCAAGGCTCGCCAGCCCTGAGCATCGCATTGAGTCGCACCAGGAAAACCCGCACAGGGGTGTTCGCTGCGGGGGATTGTGGGAGCGGTGAATGACAGCTTCTGCTCCCACTCGTGCTCTAGGCACCTACGGCATTCAGCTTGTCATTCACCGCTCATGCACAATTAGGCGCTGGCCAACACCCGGCGGCGCCTCACCACCAGGCTGTCCACCGCCCACATCACTATCATCGACACCCCCACCTGCGGGAACATCACCCCCAGCACCAGCATCACCGCCACCGCCGCCTTCCAGCGCGGCAGGTCATGGCGCAGCGGCGGTACGCCCAGGCCGCCCTCGGGCCGGCGCTTCCACCACATCACCAGCCCGCTCACCGAGCCCAGCAGGATCATCAGGCACACCAGCAGGATGATGACCTGGTTGACCACGCCAAACATCCTGCCTTCATGCAGCATCACCCCCAGTTCGGTGGCGCGGGCGACCGGGCTGTAGTCCTGCCAGCGCACGTCGGCCAACACCTTGCCGGTGTACTGGTCGACATGCAGGGTGGCGTCATTGCGCGGGTCATCGGCGAACACGGCGACGGTGAACACCCCATCGGCGGTGGTGGGCAGGGTAATGCTGTAGCCCGGCTCGACCTGCCGCGCGGTGGCAATGTCTTCGACCTGCTGCAGGCTTACCTGCGGGGCTGCGGGTTTGGCTGACATCATGTGGTGCCCGGCGTGTTCGGCATGCGCGCCAGACTGCGGCATGGGCGTATTTTCCATGGCCCACGGCACGGTCTGGCGGTGCGCGTCGTTCAGTTCGCCTGCCTGCTGGTCGGACTTGGGCACGTTGGTCCACATGGCCGCCGGGAAGCGGTTCCACAGTTCGGCGTACTGCTTGCCCCACAGGCCGGTCCAGGTCATGCCGCTGAGCAGCATCAACAGCAGCAAGGCCGAACCCCAGAACCCGGTTACCGCATGCAGGTCGCGCCACAGCAGGCGGCCACGTGCCGACAGCCGGGGCCACACTACCCCGGCGCCGGTGCGCCCGCGTGGCCACCACAGGTACAGGCCCGACACCACCAACACGATGCCCCAGCCGGCAGCCAGTTCCACCAGGCGGTCACCGACGGTGCCGACCATCAGTTCGCCATGCAGGGCACGGGCGATGGCCTGCAGGTTCAGCTTGCCGTCCTGTTCGCCGAGGACCTTACCGCTGTAAGGGTCAACGAAGACGTTCAATTCCCGCCCGCCGTCATGCACCACGAACTGCGCGCTGCGCTCGGCATTCAACGGCGGCAGGTATTGGCCCACGTGGCCATTGGGGTAGGCCTGGTGCACCTCGGCCAGCAACGTATCGGCGGCCTGGCGATGATGGCCGGCTTCGACCACCATCAGGTCGCGGTACAGCACTGGGTCGAGTTGCGGCTTGAACAGGTAGATGATCCCGGTGATGGCCAGCAGGATCATGAAGGGGGCCACGAACAGCCCCGCATAAAAGTGCCAACGCCAGGCCAGGTTATAGAAACTGATGCGTGTTCCTCTCATGGGAACCTCCTTTTGACCCGCAGATGGGCGCAACCGAAGCTGCGCCCGTGGTTAGTGTCAGAAGCTGAAATCGACTTTGGTCCAGAACGTCCTGCCTGGCTCGTTGACCGGCTGTGGGTCGCTTGCCGGGTAGCCGAACCCGGCGTTGCCGGCCAGGTTCAGGTGCTCGGCGTACGCCTTGCCGAACAGGTTGTCGACCCCGGCGCTGAGCTTGAGGTTGGTGTTGACCTTGTAGGCGCCGTTGAGCGAGAACACGCCGAAGCCGGCGCTTTTTTCGTAGTCCTTGCCGACCACGTTGCCCTGGTTCTCGGCGATGCGGTTCTGCGCCGCCACCAGCCGCCACAACGCACCGACGCTCCACACATCACGGCTGTAGGTCAGGCCCAGGCGGCTTTCCAGCGGGGGCATCTGCGGCAGCGCCTTGCCGTCACTGCTGTTCTTGCCCCACGCGTACGCCAGGCTGGCATCGGCCTTCCAGTGCTCGGTCAGCTGGTAGGCCGCGCCCAGTTCGCCACCCATGATACGCGCATCGACATTCTGGGCCTGCGAGGTGCTCATGCCCATCATGCCGGGGCGGTAGTCGAACAGGATGTAGTCACGGATCTGCCCGACATAACCCGAGGCCCAGGCTTCCAGGCGTTCGCTACGGTACTGGATGCCGAAGTCCAGCTGGGTGGTCTTCTCGGGCTTGATGCCGTCGAAAGCGTTGGCCGCACCGGGCGGTGCCAGCTTGGGCGAAAACAGCTCCCAGTAGTCGGGGAAGCGCTGGGCATGGCCCAGGCCAATGTAAGTGGTGGCTGGCAGGCCTGCCAGGTCATGTTCGTAGCGCACGAAGCCGCTGGGCAGGGTGGCCGCGCGGGTGTCGCCCTGGGTGGCGCTGCCTTGGCGGAAGTCGCGGGCCGAGGCGCGGTCCAGGCGGGCACCGCTGACCAGGCGGTCCTCACCCGTGGCGTACCAGGTCAGTTCGCTGAAGGCACCGTAGTTGTGGAAGTCGGCGTCCTTGGTCCAGGCCTGGCCCTTGTGCGCGTCCACGCCCATGCCGCCACGCTGGCGGTGCTCGTTGGTTTGCGCGTCGAGGCCGCTGATCAGTTGTACGTCGGCCCAGCGCCAGGTGGCCTTGATGCGTGCGCCCAGGGTGCGGCGGTCTACGTTGCTGACCATGGGCATGCCCATCATGCCGCTGCCCGAGGGCGTGCGCAGGCTGTAGTTGTCCATCACGTGGTCGGCGTAGTTGTAGTAGACCTGCGCTTCAAGCGTGTCCAGCACCTCGCCGAGGTTGGACTTTTCAAAGCGCAGGCCCAGGCTTTCGCGCTTGAACTGCGAGCCGTCCATGCCACGCCCGGCGTAGCGGGCTTCGCCATCGCCCTTGCCGGCGGTCAGCTCCAGCAGGGTGTCCTGGTCGGGCGTCCAGCCCAGGGCGACATCGCCGTTCCACTTGTCCCAGCGTGACGGCACGGTGTCGTTGTTACCGTCGTGATAGTCGTCCGAGCGCGACTGGTTGCCGACGAACCGTGCATAGGCCTGGCTGTTCCCGGCAGCGGCATCCAGCACTTTGTCGAAACGGCCGTTGGAGCCGGCCAGCAGGCTGGCATTGACCCGGCTGCCGAGGCTGCCGAACTGCTCGGGTTCGCGTTCGAACAGTATCGTGCCCGCCGAACCGCCTGGCCCCCAGATCACGCTCTGCGGGCCCTTGATAACGGTCAGCCGGTCATAGGTTTCGGGGGAAATGTAGGAGGTCGGCGCGTCCATGCGGTTGGGGCAGGCGCCGAGCATCAGCCCGCCATTGGTGAGGATGTTCAGGCGCGAGCCGAACATGCCGCGCAGGACCGGGTCGCCGTTGGTACCGCCGGCGCGGATCGCCGAGAAACCGGGAATGGTTTTCAGGTAGTCGGCGCCATCGCTGGCCGGTACCGGCTGGCGCGGGTCTTTCGGGTTGGTGACCACGGTCAACGGCGAACTCGGTGCCACGGCGGTGACGACCGTCGGGCTCAGCTCGGCGGCCAGGGCTACCGGCGCAAGCAGCGAGCCGCACAGTGCGGCGATGGTCCCACGCAGGGACAAGGCAAAAACAGGGGTGCAGCCAGACATAATGATTCCAGTCGATCAGTCATGAGGTAGCGCGAAGCCCGCTGGCTTCGTGCACAAAATGTCGGTTCAGGTGCTGATCGAGGAAGGCGGTGCACGGCTGCGCGCACCGGGGAATACAGCCTGCCGGGCATGGCCCTGGTGCGTGGGTGCAATCAGGTGGCTGGTGGGTACGACGCTGCCGGCGCTGAGTGGGCTTAGGGCCTGGGGCAGGGCCGGGCAGTTGAACAACAGGCTGCAGTAGCCGCACTTTTCCCACATCACATGCAGCTGGCCGTCGCTGCCGTGGCCGTGATGGCTGTCGCCAGCGTGCTGATGGGCAGCCGGCATGGGCATGTCCATCGGCATGGCCATGCCGGCGTGGTGGTTCATCGGCATCGCCTGGGAAATCAGCGGGCCGATGAAGATCATCCACATGGCGAACAGGCTCAGCCATCCGCCACCGGCGCGCCTGCGGTCAGGGCGGGTGGTACGGCGCATGCGGGGGTAGGGCAGGCTCATGGCCAGCGCCTGTCAGCTGCGGTCAGTGTGCGTGTTCGTGCGTTTGCGGCTGGTTCGCTGGCGCTTGCTTCTGCACGGCCACTTCGACGGTGACATCGCCGGCCTTCTCGAAGTGCAAGGTCAACGGGAAGCGCTTGCCATCGACCAGCAGGCTGCGATCCTTGGGCTGCATCAGCATCACGTGGTAGGCACTGGGGGCGAAGGTCAGGTCCTTGCCGGCGGGCACCACCACACTGGGTACCTGTTGCATTTTCATGGCCCCGTTGGCGCTCATGGCATGTTCGTGCAGTTGCGCATCATCGCTGATCGGGCTGTCGACGCTGAGCAGGCGGTCGTCGGCCTGGCCGTTGTTGTGCACCACGAAATACGCCGCCACGTTGGGCGCATTGGGTGGCAGCTGCAGCGACCAGGGGTGGGCAATGTGCAGGTCACCCACGCTGTATTCGTGGGCATTGGCGAAAGCGCCTGGCAGCATCAGGGCGGCCAGGACGAGGGCGTGCTTGAGCATGGTGAATCTCCGTTCTGTTTCAGGTTCAGGCAGACAACGACGGAACTCAGGCCAGTGGAGAGGCACGGGGGTTTAACGCAGGCCAGAGCTGGCGCGGCGTGGGTTGGTAGTCAGCCGGTGGCGGCAACAGCCCGGCGAACAGTGTCGGCGGGTTGTGCAATTGCGGCGGGTACGCGGGCAGGGCCAGCAGCGGCGCGGCGCCAGAGCAGCACCAGCAGTTCATCAAGGCGGCGCTGTCGTCGCTTTGCGGGCCCAGGTCGATCTTGGCCAGTGCCTGGACATCGACCTTGGCCTTGTTGGCCATGCTGGAACAGAAGGCCCCCCACAGCAGCTGCTCGGCCGGGCCCTTGGGCGCGGCAGAGGACAGCGGCATGGCCAGCAGGTTGAACAGCACTGCAAGGCAGGCTATCCAGGCGATGTGCCGACGTGGGGGCATGGAGAGATCCGGTCAGGAATCGTGGTGGGTATTGTAAGGCCGAGTATAGGTAAATACGCGGGGTGCGGTGAAGTGACGCAGCGCGTGGTGCTATCAAGCCTTGCCACGCCCCATCAGCCCACGCACGGTTTCCTGCAGGTCCGCCGGCAACACCACCACCTTGGCGTTGTTGCTCCCGGCCAGGTTTTCCATCGCCCCGACATAGCGCTCACCCAGCAGGTACATGGCCGGCACGGTTTCGTTGCCCACGGCTTCCTTGACCAACGAAATAGCCCGGGCCGAAGCCTCGGCCAGGCTGATTTGCGCCTCGGCGTCCAGCCTGGCGGCTTGCAGGCGCGCTTCGGCTTCCAGGATGGCCGCCTGCTTGGCGCCTTCGGCACGGGTCACATCGGCCTTGCGCTCCCGTTCGGCGGCAGCCTGGCGCTCCATGGCCAGTTGCATGTTTTCCGAGGGCTTGATGTCCTGGATTTCCACCGAACGCACGGTCACGCCCCAGTCTTCGGTCTGCTCGGACATCGCCTCGCGCAGGCGAGCCTTGATCTGCTCGCGGCTGGACAGCGCTTCGTCCAGGTCCATGGCACCGACGATCGCGCGCAGCGAGGTCATGGTCAGGCTGGTGACGGCGAAAGAGAAGTTCTGTACGCCATACGAGGCTTTCTGCGGGTCGACCACCTTGGCGAAGCACAGGGCATTGGCGACGATCACCGCGTTGTCCTTGGTGATGATTTCCTGCTCCTGCACATCGAGGATGATGTCCTTGGTGGGCAGGCGGTAGGCGACCACGTCCATGTACGGGATGACGATGTTCAGGCCGGGCTTGAGGGTGCTGTGGTAGCGGCCCAGGCGCTCGACGATCCATTCCTCGCCCTGGGGCACGATGCGAACCCCCTTGAACACGGTGATCAGAACGAACAGCGCGATGGCGCCAACGACGATGAGGCTGGTCATGATGCAAAATTCCTTTTTGTGCGGTTTCAGGCCCGGATGACGCGGGCGGTATTGCCCTCGATGGCGGTCAGGCGCACCCGCTCGCCGGCGGCGATTTCGCTGTCGGCGATACAGGTCCATTCTTCATTGCCCAGGATCGGCTTCTGGAAGCGCACGCGGCCCTTGTGGAACTCCGACACCGCGGCGGTCAGCAGGCCCACTTCGCCGATCACGCTGTCGGCGGTCCAGCGCACATCCGGCTGCTTGCGCCGGAACAGCTTGAACCACAGCGCGGTGGTGGCCGATGACAGCACTACCCACAGCAGTACCTGCATGTCCAGGGCCAGGGTGGGCGCGGCCAGGGCAACCAGCGCGACCAGCACGGCACCGATGCCGAACCAGAGGATGAAGAATGTCGGCAGGACCAGTTCCAGCAGGATCAGCCCGATGCCGAACACCAGCCAGATCCACCATTGCATTTCCATATGGGTTGCGCCTTCCAGGGGGAGGTGCTGAGTGTAAGGCAGCAGGGCGCTACTGGGCCACTTGCAGGGCGTACGGAAAAATCCGAAAAAGCTGTCAGTGCAGGCCCAGCGCAGCCAGCAGCGCCAACGGCGTGTCGAATGCACGATCCACCGCTGGCAACGCCGGGCGTTTCAGGACCAGCACTGGCACCCCCAGCTCACGTGCCACTTCCAGTTTGGGTTCGGTCGCCACGCTGCCGCTGTTCTTGCTGATCAACACGTCTATGTTGCGCCGCTGGAACAATGCCCGTTCATCCTCGAGAACAAACGGCCCGCGCGCACCGATCACTTCACAGCGCTCATTGCCGGGGCAGGCCTCCAGTGCCCGCAAGGTCCAGAACTGCTGTGGCGGAATTTCGTCCAGGTGCTGCAGCGGCTCACGCCCCAGCGTGAACAGCGGCCGGCGAAACGGCTGCAGTGCTGCGATCAAGTGCGCCCAGTCTGCCACTTCGCGCCAGTCATCCCCCTTTTGCGCCTGCCAGGCCGGGCGGCGCAGGGCCCAACAGGGGATGCCGGCGTTGCGTGCGGCCTGGGCGGCATTGCCGCTGATCTGTGCTGCATAGGGGTGGGTGGCGTCGATCAGCAGGGTAATGCCCGACTCGCGCAGGTAGCGCGCCAGGCCTTCAGCGCCACCGAAGCCACCGACCCGCACCTGGCATTGCAGGTCCTGCGGCACACGGCCGATACCGGCCAGGCTGTAGACATGTTGCGGGCCGAGGCGGCGGGCGATGGCCAGGGCCTCGGTGATGCCACCCAGCAGCAGGATACGGGCGGTCATGCCACGCCAGCCTTGCCGACAATGCCGCCCTGGCGGTCGATGGCGAACACTTCAACCTGCACTGCCGCCGGCACCACGCTGCGGGCAAAGGCCAGGGCATGGGCGCACACCGCATCACCCAGCGCGATACCGGCCGCATGCGCCACTGCGAGAGCCTGCTGGCTGGTATTGGCGTCGATGATCGCGGCTTGCAGGGCCGTGTCAGCACCGATCGCGGCTGCCCAGCCGGCCAGCTGCGGCAGGTCGATGCTGGAATGGCGGCTGTGCAGGTCCATGTGCCCGGCAGCCAGCTTGCTGATCTTGCCAAAGCCGCCGCACAAGGTCAGGCGCGGCACCGGCACCTTGCGCAGGTGCTTGAGCACCGCGCCGACGAAGTCGCCCATTTCGATCAGGGCGATTTCCGGCAGGCCGTAGACACGGCGCATGGTGTCCTCACTGGCGTTGCCGGTGCAGGCGGCGATGTGGGTGTAGCCGTTGGTGTGGGCCACGTCGATGCCCTGGTGGATCGACGCGATATAGGCGGCGCAGGAGAAGGGCCGCACGATACCGCTGGTGCCGAGGATCGACAGGCCGCCGAGGATGCCCAGGCGCGGATTCATGGTCTTGAGCGCCAACTGTTCACCCCCCTGCACGTTGACCGTGACCTCGAAGCCGCCAGGGTGGCCACACTCATCGGCCAGGCGTTGCAGGTGCTCGCTGATCATGCGCCGGGGCACCGGGTTGATGGCAGGTTCACCGACCGCCAGCACCAGCCCCGGCCGGGTCACGGTGCCGACGCCGCTGCCAGCGATGAAGCGCACGCCCGGTTCACCCAGCAGGCGCACCTGACTGTACAGCAGCGCACCATGGGTCACGTCGGGATCATCGCCGGCATCCTTGACGGTCCCGGCTTCGGCGCATTCGCCCACCAGGCGACAGAATTCCAGGCGCATCTGCACCACCTTGCCTTTGGGCAGGGTGATAGCCACGGCGTCGTCACGCTGCCCGGTGAGCAATAGCTTGGCTGCCGCCAGGCTGGTGGCGGTGGCGCAACTGCCGGTGGTCAGGCCGCTGCGCAGTGGGGCGGGCTGTTCGCGGGTTTCTTCACGCATCGACGGGTTTCTGCACTTCCAGCAGGGTGATCGGTAGCGCCTGGCGCCAGGTGTCGAACGCGCCCAGCGGTTGGGCATGGGCGACATGCACGCGGGTCAGTTCGCCACCGTGCTGTTGGCGAAAATGCGCCAAGGCCAGTTCGCTTTGCAGGGTCACCGCATTGGCCACCAGGCGCCCGCCAGGGCGCAGGCTGGCCCAGCACAGGTCGAGCACCCCTTCGCGGGTGACGCCGCCGCCGATGAAAATGGCATCGGGCGGCTCAAGCCCATGCAACGCTGCCGGCGCCTTGCCGCGAACCAGCTGCAGGCCGGGAACACCCAGCGCATCGCGGTTATGTTCGATGAAACCCTGGCGGCCTTCGTCGGCCTCGATGGCCAGGGCGCGGCAGGCCGGGTGGGCGCGCATCCATTCGATACCGATCGAGCCGCAGCCAGCACCCACGTCCCACAGCAGCTCGCCAGGCTGCGGCGCCAGGCGCGCCAGGGTCATCGCGCGGACATCGCGCTTGGTCAGCTGGCCGTCGTGGCGAAAGGCGCTGTCGGGCAGCCCGGCCAGGCGATGGTGACGGGGGGCGTCGGGCGTGGCCTGGCAGTCGATGGCCACCAGGTTGAGCGCAGCGATATCGGTGTGCGGCCAGTCCTGGGCAGTGCCGGCCAGCGTGCGTTCGGCTTCGCCACCGAGGTGCTCGAACACCTGCAGGCGGCTGGGCCCGAAGCCACGTTCGCAGAGCAGCGCAGCGATGGCCGCCGGGCTGTCGCCATCGTTGCTCAGCACCAGCAGGCGCAGGCCGCTGTGCAGGTGGGCGTTGAGGGCAGCCAGCGGCCGCGCCACCAGTGACACCACGTGCAGGTCTTGCACTGGCCAGCCCAGGCGGGCCGCTGCCAGGGCGCAGGAAGAGGGCATCGACAGCACGCGCATTTCGGCCGCGGGCACCAGGCGCGCCAGGCTGGCCCCGACGCCGTAGAACATGGGGTCGCCGCTGGCCAGCACGCACACCGGCTCGCCACGCAGGGCCAGTACCGGGTTCAGCGAGAATGGGCTGGGCCAGGGCAGTTGTTCAGCGCGCGTGCAGTGCGGCAGCAGGGCCAGCTGGCGGGGGCTGCCGACGATCTTCGTGGCGCCCAGCAGGGCGCGCCGGGCTTGTTTGCCCAAGCCAGGGAAGCCGTCTTCGCCGATGCCTACTACTGTCAGCCAGGGTGTCATTCATACCTCTTAAAGATTCTGGGGCGCACAGCGCCCCAAAATTTCTGCTCAAACCCGAATGATGCTCGACCACCGGCTTTTCATGCCGCCGACCAAAGCAGGCATAATACCGCGCCTTCTACACTCAAGCGCACTTTCACAGATTGCCGGATACTCCATTGACCCAGGCCGATGCCCCCGCTGTTACCCCACGTCCCTCGGCTTGCCCGGGGTTGTGGCGCATCGTCAGTGCCCGCGATGGCGGTATCTGCCGGATCAAGCTACCGGGCGGCCTGCTGCTGGCCGACCAGGCCGATGCGGTAGCCGCCGCTGCCGAGCGTTTCGCCGGCGGCGTGATCGAGGCCACCAACCGCGGCAACCTGCAAATCCGCGGTATCGGCAATGCACACCACGCCTTGGTCGAGACCTTGCTCGCGGCAGGCCTGGGCCCGCGCGATGCGGCAGGCGACGATGTGCGCAACCTGATGCTCAGCCCGCTGGCCGGGCATGATCCGGCCATGCTGCTGGACGCCCGGCCCCTGGCCAGGCAGATTCTCGACCTGCTCGAAAGCACCCCGCGCTTCCACCAGTTGTCGGCCAAGTTCGCCGTGCAGCTCGATGCCGGCGAAGCCCTGGCCATGCTCGAACACCCTCACGACCTGTGGCTGTCGGCGTTGCGCCTGGGCCAGCAAACCTGGCTGGCGTTCGGCCTGGCGGGTTGCCCGGCAGATGGCCAGGTGCTCGGTGCAGTGCCGCTGGCCGATGGCCTGGCCCTGGTGCGTGCCGTGCTCGACCGTTTCCTCGACCTGGCCAGCCCCGCGCATTCGCGCATGCGCCAGCTGCTGGAAGCCTGCCCGGCCGGCGAGTTTGTCGAAGGCCTGCCTCTGGATATCCGCCGCGACGCTGCCGTGCTCGGCTGGCGCCGGCGCCAGCCTGCTCCCGTGTGGCTGGGCACGCTGCCCCAGGCCCGCGGCCTGGCCCTTGGCGTTGCCCCGGCGCAGGGCCGCCTGACCCCGGCCATGCTGCGCGGCGTCGCCCAGGTCTGCCGTGAGCTGGGCGACGGCAGCCTGCGCCTGAGCCCATGGCAAAGCCTGGTGCTGACCAACCTGCCGGCGCAGCACATCGAGCAGGCCCAGGCCGGGTTGTCTGCTCTGGGCCTGCTTTGCCACGTCGATGAGCCGCTGGCGCGTATCAGCGCCTGCACCGGCAGCAGCGGCTGCGCCAAGGGCCTGGGCGAGACCAAGGGCGATGCCGTGGCCCTGGCCGCGCTGCTCGGCCCTGGCGCCCCGGGCAGCGTGCACCTGTCTGGCTGCCCCCGTTCCTGCGCCGTGGCCCACGTTGCCCCGGCCACCTTGTTGGCCCGTTCACCGGGCCGTTATGACCTGTACCTGCGTGACGCGTGCCAGCCAGGCTTTGGCGCCCTGCGCGGCACCGACCTTACCTTGAATGAAGCAGGCGCCATGCTCGACCTGCCGACGGAGCACCTTGATGATTGACTACATCCGCGATGGTCAGGAGATCTATCGCAATTCCTTCCGGATCATCCGCGAGGAAGCCCGGCTCGAGCGGATCCCCGCAGACCTCGAAAAGCTCGCCGTGCGGGTGATCCACGCCTGTGGCATGGTCGAAGCCATCGATGGCCTGCAGTTCTCTGCAGGCGCTGGCCATGCCGGGCGCGAAGCGCTGCGCAACGGCGCACCGATCCTGTGCGATGCGCACATGGTCGCCGAGGGCATCACCCGGGCCCGCCTGCCAGCCGACAACCAGGTCATCTGCACCCTGCGTGACCCCAGCGTGCCTGGCCTGGCCAAAGAGGCCGGCAACACCCGCTCGGCCGTGGCCCTGGAATTGTGGCGCCCGCACTTGGAGGGCAGCGTGGTGGTCATCGGTAATGCCCCCACCGCCCTGTTCTACCTGCTGGAAATGCTCGACGCCGGCGCGCCCAAGCCGGCGCTGATCCTCGGCTTCCCGGTCGGCTTCGTCGGTGCTGCCGAGTCCAAGGCGATGCTCGCTGCCGACAGCCGCGGCGTGCCGTTCGTGATCATGCAAGGCCGCCTGGGCGGCAGCGCAATGGCCGCTGCCGCGGTCAACGCCCTGGCCACGGAGGTGGAATGATGGCGCCGCGTGGACGACTGCTGGGCCTGGGCGTAGGCCCCGGCGACCCCGAGCTGATCACCGTCAAGGCCCTGCGCCTGCTGCGCGAGGCCCCGGTGGTCGGCTACTTCGTGGCCAAGGGCAAGCGTGGCAATGCCTTCGGCATCATCGAGGCGCACCTGCAGCCTGCCCAGACCCTGCTGCCGCTGGTCTACCCGGTGACCACCGAAGCCCTGCCGGCGCCTTTGTCCTATGAACAGGTCATCAGCGACTTCTACGACGAAGCCAGCGTGCAAGTGGCCGCGCACCTGGATGCCGGCCGGGACGTGGCAGTGATCTGCGAAGGCGACCCGTTTTTCTACGGCTCGTACATGTACCTGCACGACCGCCTGGCGCAGCGTTATGAGGCCGAGGTGGTTCCTGGGGTGTGCTCCATGCTGGGGGGCGCGTCGGTGCTGGGCGCGCCCTTGGTGTACCGCAACCAGAGTTTGTCCGTGCTGTCCGGGGTGTTGCCGGCCGAAGAGCTCAAGCGCCGCCTGGGCGACGCCGATGCGGCGGTGATCATGAAGCTTGGCCGCAACTTCCCCAAGGTCCGCGACGTGCTGGCCGAGCTTGGCCTGGACGGGCGCGCGCTGTACGTGGAGCGGGCGACCATGGCCAACCAGAAAATCGTGCCGCTGGACCAGGTCGACCCGCTGTCGTCGCCGTACTTTTCGCTGATTATCGTGCCGGGGGAAAAATGGCAGGGCTGACCATGAACCCGGCACCGGCCATCGTCATTCTCGGGCCGGGCAGCCTGTTGACGGCACAGCGCATCCAGCAGTGTTATCCACAGGCCTTGATCCATGGCCTGGAGGGCCGCGTGGAGGGCGCCGACTGCTACTACAGTGCCTTTGGCGACACCCTGCGGGCGCTGTACCAGCAAGCCACCCCGATCATTGCGCTGTGTGCAGCCGGTATCGTCATTCGCAGCCTGGCGCCCCTGCTCAGCGAGAAGGGCAGCGAACCGCCGGTGCTGGCTGTGGCCGAAGATGGCAGTGCGGTGGTGCCATTGCTCGGTGGCCTGGGCGGGGTGAACGTGATGGCGCGGGAAATCGGCGCGGCGCTGGGTGTTGCCGCCGCCATCACGACCAGCGGCGAACTGCGTTTCGGCACCTGCCTGCTGAACCCGCCGCAAGGCTATGCCCTGGCCGATGTCGAGCAAGGCAAGCGCTTTGTTTCCGACCTGCTGGCTGGCGAGTCGGTGCGGGTCGAGGGGCATGCGCCCTGGCTGCAGCAGGCGCAATTGCCCGCCAGCGAGGTGGCCCGGCGCACCATTCATGTGGGGCACCTGGCGCGCCCGGCCAGCCGCGACGAGTTGCTGATCCACCCGCGCTCGGTGGTCGTGGGGGTTGCAGGCGGCGCGCTGCACACTATCCGTGCTGCCTTGCAGCAGGCCGGCATCGCCGAGCCAGCTGTGGCCTGTGTGTTGGCGGGCGAGCACGCCATGGCCGACACCACCTTGCACGAAGCGGCGCAGGCTTTGGGTATTGCCCTGCGCTTCGCGGCCCAGCCAGGCGATGTTCCCAGCATGCTGGCGGCGGCATTGCCCGATGCCCAACTGATCGGGCAGGGCGAGGTGGTCATCGCAGTGGCACCCGCCCCGGTCGAGGTGGAGCGGCTGGGCCGCCGTCGCGGCCGTCTGGCCGTTATCGGCCTGGGGCCGGGCGCTGCCGAGCTGATGGTGCCAGCGGTCAAGGCGGAATTGGCCCGGGCGCAGGACGTGCTTGGCTATGAAACCTATGTGCGCATGGCCGGGCCGTTCCGTAGCGACCAGGTGCTGCACTGCACCGACAACCGCGAAGAGATGCAACGCGCCAGGCATGCCTTCGAGCTGGCGGCCCAAGGCCGTTCGGTGGTGGTGGTGTCGTCGGGCGACCCGGGGGTGTTCGCCATGGCGGCGGCAGTGCTCGAAGCGCTGCACGCGTCGACCGACCCGGCGTGGCACCGGGTCGACCTGGAGATCCTGCCGGGGGTCTCCGCCTCGCTGGCGACCGCAGCCCAGGCAGGTGCACCGCTGGGCCATGACTTCTGCGTGATGTCGCTGTCGGACAACCTCAAACCCTGGTCGATCATCGAGAAGCGCCTGGACCTGGCCGCCCAGGCTGACCTGGTATTGGCATTCTACAACCCGATTTCCCGCTCGAGGCCGCATCAGCTCGGCGTGGCGCTCGAAGTGGTTCGGCGGCACCGTGCTGGCAACACGCCTGTAGTCCTGGGGCGTGATATCGGTAGGCCGGGGCAGACGCTCAAGGTAGTCACATTGGCCGAGCTGCTGCCAGAAATGGTCGACATGCGCACCATGGTGCTGGTGGGCTCCTCCACAACCTGCGTGTTTCCTCGCCTCACGGGCGGGGTGTGGGCCTACACGCCACGTTGGTACCCTTCGGCCAGCTAGCTGCCGCGGAAACCCTTCAGCGCGCTGTCTTGCGAGCGCGCTGGCTAAGGTGGCTGCCCCTGATTCAGGGGTAACCACCAAGGAGTTTCCCAATGTCTGAAACACAAGCCACTACCCGCGACGCCGCCGTCCTGGTCGAAGGCAACCTGCTTGCCTGTGGCGCGGGTATGTCCGTGCAAAGCCGCCATGACTGCAAGAATGCATACCACTTTGCCACCTTGGTGGCGGACAAAGCCTTCGATGCCGAAAAGCAAAGCAGGGAGTGGTATGACAAGCTCATCGATGTGATGCGTAACCTGGGCTTCACCATCCCCAAGCGCAGCTTCGAGCAGGAAACATCGGCTGAGCTGTCGGTCACCGTCGGCGCCATTGCTGTGCGCGCGATTGCCGTTGCCGGCAACGCAATGTTGGGCGGCACCCAACTGGGCAGTCTGGCCAAAAAGGCCTTCGACAAGATGGCCACCGTCGAGAGCGACGCCAAAGTGCTCGACCACAAACGCAAGAACAAGACCCGGGGCATGGTCGGCCTGGCTGCGTGCATCGAGACGGAACAAGGTGATGTGGTCATGGTGATCAGCTGTATCCAGGCGTCTGCCCCGCAGCTGGACGACGACGTGCTGGGCATCCAGTGGAAGCTGAACAAGAGCCGCTACTACGCCGGTACGGCGGTGCTCACCCTCAACAACTTCGTCTACGACAAAGTGCGCGAAACCGTGGAAAACAAACTGGGCGTGCGCAGCGTCGAGAACGTTCTGCAGTACGACATCTGATTGCCTGGCGGCATTTCGCCGATGCCGCCTTTTCGACTCTCCTTGAAATGAGGCAACACACATGGATAAAGCATCCGAGCAACTGATGCTGATCGGTGGCACGGCGTTGGTTTACCCGCAGAGGGCGGGCGAAATACTGCGCCAGGCCGCTTTCGACTCGATACTGTACGCCCAGTTGGTGGCCAACAAGCACGCCGGGTCGCGTTTCGAGCAGTATGACGCCTGGTACGCGGCCAACCGCGAGGCATTTCGCCAATTGGGCTGGATCAAGCTGGCCAGCACCCACGACCTCAAACAGCTGGGGCAACCCGTTCGGTGCGCCCAGCCCCAGCCGCTGGAAGCCTGGTTGAAAATGCGCGCGATCAGCCCCGAAGCCCTGCTGACCACGGTAAAGGCAGGCCTGCGCCGCTCTGCCCAGGCTGTAGGCCATTTGCTGAAGTTCAGCGCCCAGGAGCAGGGCCAGCGCTCCAGCCTGGTAGTGGAGGTGGGGCTGCTGAAGGCCGGGCCAACCCTCGATCTTTGCAGCATCACGCTGCAGGTCGACGAGCGTATTTCTGCCGTGCCCGTGAATGTGCTGCTGAGCGAGCAGGTACTCAGGGGCGAAGCCGAGTTCGATGGTATTTCCCTGGCACTGGATAACGGGCGCTTTGAGCACCAGCGCACTGCACTGCAGGCGCTGATGGAGGACAGGAATGCCCAAGGTGAATACCGCTTCGACCCTTATGCGCCAGTAGTGGAGGCAATACCATGACGGATGTTGCTCCTGCGGTAATTGGTGCCGGTATCGTGTCGTTCTTGCCAGGAATGGACGCAGCCCAGGCGAGCAAGGTGAAGCTGGCCCTGGCGATGGCCGAGCGGGCCACGCAAACAGCCCACAGTGAGGGCTTGATCGAGAACTGGTTCGACTACTACCGCAACCAGCTCAAGTACATGGGTTGGGACTCGGTTTCTGCCGAGCAGGCGCATTGGCCCGACCCGCGCCGTGCCAAACAGACCGATCAGGTTCTGGAAACCATCGCTGCCAAGGCGGGGGAGCGCTTTGCAACGACAACCGGGCTCTCCATCCGGAAACTGCTGAGGCAGCCCTCGGTGCTGCGTGAGCTGGAACGGTGCGCATACGAGCGCGAGCATTTCCAGTTACTGCCCTGTGCGCCCGCCGGTGCTGGCCGGGTCGACATGGTGCTTTACCATGAGGTCGACAGCCACGCGGCATTCAAGGCCGGCTTCCTCAGCCACAAGCGCAGCCACAAGGTGGTGCGGGCGGAACTGGTGCGGTTCAATGTGCTGGCGTTCGAGAACAGCTTCCTGGGCAAAGTGCAGGAGCGGGTGGTGCAAGCCTCATTGAACCGTATTCTGGAATACGGCCTTTAAGGTGCCAGGTAGCCTTTGATGCCGGTGAAGATGATCTGTGCAGCCAAGGCGCAGACGAACAGGCCCATCAGCCGGCTGACGATCTGCAAGCCCTGGTCACCGAGCAGGCGCTCGATGCGGTGCGATAGGTACAGCACCACACCCACGGTGAAGCTGGCCAAGGCAATGCCGATAATTGCCAGCAATTTGTCGCCCCAGTGCGGTTGGCTGACGCCCATTACCAGCAGGGCGCCGATGGTGCCAGGCCCGACGGTCAACGGGATGGTCAGCGGCACGATGGTGACGTCCTGTTGCACGTTGTCGGCCTGCACCGCGGACTTGCCTTGGGCCATGCCCAGCGCAGAAATGAACAGCACACTGCCCGCGCCGATCCGGAAGGCATCGGCGGTGATGCCGAAAATGCCGAAGATCGCCCGGCCGAACAGGTACAGCAGCACGCTGGCGATGAGCGCGGCAAAAGCCACCTTCCAGGCCAGTTGCTTGCGTTCTTTGCTGGAGTGGCCACGGGTCAGGCTGATGAAGCACGACAGCACGAAGAACGGGCTGTAGAGCACGAGCATTTTCAGGTAGACGCTGAACAACTCATGGAGCATGAGCGCGGGTCCTTGGCAAAGTCGGTTGGAGTGGGCTGGGGCTGTGGTGGGCCTGCGCCGGCAGGTCAGGAAATGTGCGCCGGGTCTGTCGCGGCTTCGCGCTGGCTGGCCCAGTACTGAATCAGTTCGCGCAGTTGCGACAACTCCACCGGCTTGGCCATGTGCCCGTCCATGCCGGCCAGCCGCGCGCGCTCCTTGTGCTCGGCAAGAATATGCGCCGTCAGCGCCACCACCGGGGTGCGCTGGCGGTTGTTGGCGGCTTCCCAGGCGCGCAGCTGCCGGGTGGCCGAGAAACCATCCAGCACAGGCATTTCACAGTCCATCAAGACCAGGTCGTAATGCCTTTCTTTCATGGCCTGCAGGGCTTCCTCACCATTGCTGGCGGTGTCGGGTTGCAGGTTCAGCTTGCCGAGCATGCCGCGTATCACCTTGGTCGAAATGCTGTTGTCCTCGGCCACCAGTACGCGGAAATCTGCCGGCAAGTCAAATGCCTGCGGGACCCCAGGTGGGCTGGCGGGTAGCGCCTGCTCGCGGCCGCGCTGGGCCAGCTCCTCGGCGAGGGTGGTTTTCAGGGTATAACCGGCGACCGGCTTGGCGAGTATCCGTTTGACCCCGGCGTTGCGCGCGATGACTTTGCTGGGCGCGTTGCTGATACCGGTGAGCATGACCACCAGAATGTCGTGGTTCAGGCTGGGGTCTTCCTTGATCTTGGCGGCCAGCTGCATGCCGGTCATGCCGGGCATGTTCTGGTCCAGCAGCACGGCGTCGAAGTAGTCGCGCAGGTGCGCCTTGGTGCGCAACAGGGCCAGGGCCTCCTTGCCTGACGGCACCGCGCTGACATTCATGCCCCAGGCACTGCATTGCTGCACCAGCACTTTGCGGCAGGTATCGTTGTCGTCCACTACCAGCACCCGCGCATCGCGCAGCGGGCCTTCGAGGTCGGCCAGGGGCTGTTCCAGGCGCGAAGGGTCCAGCGGCAGGGTCAGCCAGAGGGTATTGCCCATGCCGGTGCTGCTCTTGATGCCGAATTCACCTTGCATCAGGCCGATCAGCTGCTTGGCGATGACCAGCCCCAGGTGGCCGCCCAGCTTGCTGCTGGAAAGGAAATGGTGGCTGTGCAATTCGGCCTGCAGCAGGGCCTCGCGGTCTGCGGCCGGCAGCGGCTCGCCACTGTCCTGCACGGCAATGCGCAGGCGTGGCACCTCACCCCGCTGATCCAGGGCCACCACCAGCAGGATCTCGCCTTGGTCGGTGTTTTTCAGTGCGTTTTCCAGCAGGCTGGACAACGCCTGGCGCAGCCGCGTGGGGTCACCGCTGATGACCCGCGGCACCTGCGGCTGGGTAAAGCTGATCAGCTCGATGTTCTGCTGTTCGGCCTTGGCGCGGAATATGTTCAGGCAGTCCTCGATCAGCGCGTTGAGGTCGAACTGCACATCATCCAGCTCGATCTGCCGGGACTCGAGCTTGGAAATGTCGAGTATCTCGTTGATCAGGGTCAGCAGTTCGTTGCCCGCGCTGTGGATGGTCTGCACGTAGTCCCGCTGCTTGACCGACAACGGCGTGCCAAGCAACAGCTCGGTCATGCCCAGCACCCCGTTCATCGGGGTGCGGATTTCGTGGCTGATCTTGGCCAGGAACTCGGCCTTGGCGTTGATTTCGGCATCGCTGGCAGCCAGTGCCCGGCTGACGCTGAAGCGCTCTTCACTCATGCGCCGCAGGCGCTCGCTGACCGCCAGGTTGAGCAGCAGGCCGCTGGCCACGGCCAGGCCCAGCAAAATGCTCAGTAGCCATGGCGTGGAAGTGCGGGTAAAGCCCAGCAGGGCCGGCAACAGCACCAGGCCACCCAGGTTGAACAGCACCATCGCCAGGCAGAACAGCCGGGCGGGGGCATAGCCCTTGTACCACTGGTAGCTGCTGACCAGCAGCATGCTCACGGTGCCCAGCGCCATCAGGGCATAGGTCATCAGGTTGAGGGGCAGGGTATCGACGAACAGCAGCACCAGGCCGCTGAGCCCTACCAGCAGCATTTCACCTTGCAGCAAGCGGTTAAGCCGGGGCGAGTTGCACGGCGAGAAGAAGTGCTGGGTGAAATACAACCCGGCCAGCCCCGCCAGTACCAGGGTCAGGTAGGCCGCGGGCGTTTGTGCGCTGTGCCAGACATGCCACCACGGGCCGCTGAGGTTCAGCAAGATAAGGCCACTGAGCAGCATCAGGCCGTGATACAGCGCCAGCACCAGGGAAGTGCTGGAGCGACTGTAGAAGAAGCGGATCAGGTTATGCAGGATCAGCATCACCAGACCGCCGAACAGCATGCCGAACAGCAGCGGCTGGCGCTGGTCGGCGGCGGCCTGGGCGGCGGGCTCCAGGCTGATGGCCGGGCGCAACTGGTGTTCGGACACCAGGCGCAGGTAGATGTCCACCGGTTGCTTGCTGTTGGGCAGGGGGAGTACATGGTCGCTGCCGCGCAGGGTGGGGCTGGCATTGCCGGCCTGACGCCCGTGGTGCAACTGACGCAGAAGTTGGTCGCCTTCGAGGGCGTAGAGGTCCAGGCCAGACAGGTCCGGGGCGAAAACCCGCAGCAACTGTTCCTGGTCGCCCGGCTCCAGGCGGTAATGCAGCCACAGGGCTTGTTCTGCCGGTGCGGCATCCAGTTCGGCAAGGATCAGCGGGCTGAACTGGTTACGGTAGCGCTCGGAACGCACGTCGCTCAGTTGCAGGTTGGCCTGTTCATCGAGCAGCACCGACCAGCCTCCGCCATGATCGGCCGCAGCCGGGAACATGCAGAGCAAGGTCAGCAAGCTGACGATAAGAGCTGAGGCAATCCGAAGCCGACGCACTACGAAATCCCTTCTTGGCCGATGTGCCGGGTATCAACTATGCGCGGCGCACCAAGCCGAAGGCAAGGCCCATGGCGGGCCTTGTCGACGAGCCGGGCGCCGGGTGCACAGGCCACCGCGGCGTGCCGGTAGTGGTTACTGCTGGTGTTCACCGCGCTCACGGGCAATGGCCCGGTAGCCGATGTCGGTACGGTAGAAGCTGCCGTTCCAGCTGACTTCCTTGGCCAGGCGATAAGCCTGCTGCTGCGCGTCGGCAACGGTGCTGCCCATGGCGGTGGCACACAGCACGCGGCCGCCGTTGGTGAGCACCTGGCCATCCTTGAGCGACGTACCGGCATGGAACACCTTGCCTTCGATCTGCGCTGCAGCGTCCAGGCCGTTGATCACGTCGCCCTTGGTGTAGTCGCCCGGGTAACCGCCAGCGGCCAGTACCACGCCCAGGCTCGGGCGTGGATCCCACTGGGCTTCGACCTTGTCCAGCGCCTTGGCGAAGGCCGCTTCTACCAGCAGCACCAGGCTCGATTCCAGGCGCAGCATGACTGGCTGGGTTTCCGGGTCACCGAAGCGGCAGTTGAATTCGATGACCTTGGGGTTGCCCGCCTTGTCGATCATCAGGCCGGCATACAGGAAGCCGGTGTAGACGTTGCCTTCCTCTGCCATGCCGCGCACGGTGGGCCAGATCACCTGGTCCATCACGCGCTGATGCACGTCGGCGGTAACCACCGGGGCAGGGGAGTAGGCACCCATGCCGCCGGTGTTGGGGCCCGTGTCCTGGTCACCGACGCGTTTGTGATCCTGGCTGGTTGCCATCGGCAGTACGTTGTGGCCATCGACCATGACAATGAAGCTGGCTTCTTCGCCGTCGAGGAACTCCTCGATCACCACACGCGAACCGGCGTCACCGAAGGCGTTGCCAGCCAGCATGTCACGCACGGCGGCTTCGGCCTCTTCCAGGGTCATGGCCACGATCACGCCTTTGCCCGCGGCCAGGCCGTCGGCCTTGATCACGATCGGCGCGCCTTTTTCCTGCAGGTAGGCCAGCGCCGGCTCGATCTCGGTGAAGTTCTGGTAGTCGGCGGTCGGGATCTTGTGCCGTGCCAGGAAGTCCTTGGTGAAGGCCTTGGAGCCTTCCAGCTGGGCCGCGCCCTTGGTTGGGCCGAAGCAGTCCAGGCCGCGGCTGCGGAACAGGTCGACCACGCCGATGACCAGCGGCGCTTCCGGGCCGACGATGGTCAGGTCGACGTTCTTCTCGGCGAAGTCGGCCAGTTGCTCCAAGGCGCACACATCGATGGCGACGTTTTCGCATTTGGCTTCGATGGCGGTGCCGGCGTTGCCTGGGGCAACGAAGACTTTTTCTACGCGTGGGTCCTGGGCGACTTTCCAGGCCAGGGCGTGCTCACGGCCGCCGCTGCCGATGATCAAAACTTTCATGTCAAAACCTCGATTCAGGTGACCCCGAGGCGGGTGGGGAACGCTGTGGGAGCGGGCGTGCCCGCGAATGCGGCGGTGAATTCACCATCGTATTCGCGGGCGCGCCCGCTCCCACAGGGTCGCCGCTTGCCCGGGGCCGCGTAATTAGTGGCGGAAGTGACGCATACCGGTGAATACCATCGCGATGCCAGCTTCGTCAGCCGCGGCGATGACTTCTGCATCACGCATCGAACCACCTGGCTGGATCACGGCGCTGATACCCACTTTGGCGGCATTGTCGATGCCGTCACGGAACGGGAAGAACGCATCCGAGGCCATGACCGCGCCCTGTACCTGCAGGCCGGCATGCTCGGCCTTGATGGCGGCGATGCGGGCAGAGTTCACGCGGCTCATCTGGCCGGCGCCCACGCCGATGGTCTGGCGCTGCTTGGCGTAGACAATGGCGTTGGACTTGACGAACTTGGCCACTTTCCAGGCGAATACCAGGTCGTTTATTTCTTGCTCGGTTGGCGCACGTTTGGTAACGATCTTCAGGTCATCGGCAGTGATCATGCCGATATCCCGGCTTTGCACCAGCAGGCCGCCGTTGACACGCTTGAAGTCCCAGCCGGCAGCGCGCTCGGCTGGCCACTCGCCGCATTCCAGCAGGCGCACGTTCTGCTTGGCAGCCACTACGTCGCGCGCAGCCTGGGAAATTTTCGGGGCAATGATCACTTCGACGAACTGGCGCTCGACGATGGCCTTGGCGGTTTCGCCGTCCAGTTCACGGTTGAAGGCGATGATGCCGCCGAACGCCGACTCGGTGTCGGTGGCATAGGCCAGGTCGTAGGCCTTGCGGATGCCGCCTTCGTCTTCCGGCACCACGGCCACGCCACACGGGTTGGCGTGCTTGACGATGACGCAGGCTGGCTTGACGAAGCTCTTCACGCACTCCAGCGCGGCGTCGGTGTCGGCCACGTTGTTGAACGACAGCTCTTTGCCTTGCAGCTGCACGGCGGTGGAGATGCTGGCTTCGCCCTTCTTGGCTTCTACGTAGAACGCCGCGCTCTGGTGCGGGTTCTCGCCATAGCGCATTTCCTGGGCCTTGACGAACTGGCTGTTGAAGGTGCGCGGGAATTCGCTGCGTGCAGCCGTGGAAAGGGTCTGCTGAGCCTGGTCGATGGTGCCCATGTAGTTGGCGATCATGCCATCGTAGGCGGCGGTGTGCTCGAACGCCTTGAGCATGAGGTCGAAGCGCTGGGCGTAGGTCAGGCCACCGGCCTTGAGGCCTTCGACGATGCCGGCGTAGTCGCTGGCGTTGACCACGATGGCCACGTCCTTGTGGTTCTTGGCTGCCGAACGGACCATGGTCGGGCCGCCGATGTCGATGTTCTCGATGGCGGTCGGCAGGTCACAGCCAGGCTTGGAAATGGTGGCTTCGAACGGGTACAGGTTGACTGCAACCAGATCGATCGGCTTGATGCCGTGCTCGCTCATGATGGCGTCGTCGGTACCGCGACGACCGAGGATGCCGCCGTGGATTTTCGGGTGCAGGGTCTTGACCCGGCCGTCCATCATTTCGGCAAAGCCGGTGTAGTCAGCCACTTCCACCGCGTCAACGCCGTTGTCCTTGAGCAGCTTGTAGGTGCCGCCGGTGGACAGGATCTCGACACCGAGCTGTTGCAGCTCACGGGCGAATTCGAGGATACCGGTCTTGTCGGAGACGCTGATCAGGGCGCGGCGGACTGGCAGGCGGGTAGTCTGGTCGGTCATTTCGGGTTCCAATAACGCGGTGGAGTCAGCAAAAAAGGCGCCTCTGTTCAGGGAGCCGCCTTTTCTGGTTGGGATTCTGGGTTACAGCAAGTCGTACTGCTTGAGCTTCTTGCGCAGCGTGCCTCGGTTCAGCCCGAGCATCTCGCTGGCCTTGGTCTGGTTGCCCTTCACGTAGTTCATGACGCTTTCGAGCAGGGGGGCCTCCACTTCGGAGAGCACCAGGTTGTAGACGTCCGTGACGGTCGCGCCTTCCAGATGGGCGAAGTAATTGTGCAGCGCCTTCTCGACGCTGTCGCGAAGGGTCTGGCCCTCTTCGCTCGGCGTGTTCAGGTGCTGTTTCAGGTTGGCGTTGTCGCTCACGGGCGTTGTTCCACTCACAAAATTCTCGGTCATCATCGTCATGCGGCCACCCCTTGTCCGTCCTCTGTCTCAAGGCTCTGTCGACGCTCGCTGAAAAACGCGCGAACGTTGGCGCACTGCGCTTGTGTGTCTTCCAAAGCGTTGAACCGGGAGCGAAACTCCTTGCCGCCGGGTCGTGTTGCCAGGTACCAGCCAACGTGCTTGCGGGCGATACGTACGCCCAACACATCGCCATAGAAGGCATGCAGCGCGGCCAGGTGTTGCAGCAGAATGTGTTCCACTTCGTCCAACTGCGGCGCCGGCAGGTGTTCGCCGGTGCGCAGGTAATGCTCGATCTCGCGAAAGATCCATGGCCGCCCCTGGGCAGCCCGGCCAATCAGCAGGCCATCGACCCCGGTGGCGTCCAGCACCGCTCGGGCCTTTTCTGGCGACGTGATGTCGCCGTTGGCAAAAACCGGGATCGACACCGCCTGCTTGATGGCAGCGATGGTGTCGTATTCGGCTTCGCCGGTGTACAGGTCGGCGCGTGTGCGGCCATGTACCGCCAGCGCCTGGATACCGGCCTGCTCGGCGATTTTCGCCACGTTCAGGCCGTTCTTGTTCGCCCGGTCCCAACCGGTGCGGATCTTCAGGGTCACCGGAACGTCCACGGCGCCGACCACGGCGTGGAGAATCTCGTTGACCAAGGCTTCATCCTTCAATAAAGCAGAGCCTGCAGCTTTGTTGCAGACTTTTTTTGCCGGGCAGCCCATGTTGATATCGATGATCTGGGCGCCTGCCTCGACATTGGCCCGTGCTGCCGCTGCCATCATCTGCGCATCACCGCCGGCGATCTGCACCGAGCGCGGCTCGGGATCACCCTCATGGATGCGGCGCAGGCTCGACTTGCGGCTGTTCCACAGGTTCATGTCGCTGCTGACCATTTCCGACACGACCATGCCTGCGCCCAAGCGCTGGCAAAGTGTACGGAAAGGCTGGTCCGTGACCCCGGCCATGGGCGCGAGGATCAGGTTGTTGCGTAGCGTGTATTGGCCGATGCGTACCGCCGACATAGGTGATCCCTGTTGTGGGGCCGAATCTTGGAGTTCGAAAAAGGGTTGGCATGATACCCGCTCTCGGTGACCGGATAAAGATGGAACTGGATAAAATCTGAACAACCGGGGCTGGCGACAAGCGACAAGTTGCAAGCCACAAGACAAGCAAGCCGACAGCCGGCCTGCTTCGTCTTGTAGCTTGTAGCTTGAAGCTTGAAGCTTGAAGCTTGAAGCTTGAAGCTTGAAGCTTGAAGCTTGAAGCTTGAAGCTTGAAGCTTGAAGCTTGAAGCTTGAAGCTTGAAGCTTGAAGCTTGTCGCTTATTCCGGCGAGCGGAAGCTCAGGCTGTAATTGACCGCCTTCGGGCCGGGGTCGAGGATGTCCAGGGCAATATGGATCGGCGTCTGGCTGGGCATTTCGCCACGCCCCGCCAACTCACCGGACAGGTATTCGCTGGGCTTGAAGCGGCGGCTGGCGATCAGCTGGCCATTGAGGTCGGCGAAGCGCAGTTCGAGCAACGGGAATGGCTGGGCAAATGGCGCACGGTTGTAGATGATCGCATCAACGATGAGCGCGCCTTTGAAATCCGGGTGGCTGCGCACCACCAGGTTGCTGCTCTTGATCCGGCCAATGTCGACACGGGTGGGCACTTGGCAGCCGACCAGCGGGCACAGCTGCAGGAACATGGGCCGATACTGGTCCTGGCGGGCCATTTCGTCGAAGTGGAACCATACGTACTGGAAGGCCAGCAGGCCGGCGGCCAGCAAAGACAGCACGCCCCACAGGATCCGCTTGCCCCAGTTGGGCGCAGGCTTTTCCCAGCCCAGTTGCAGGGGGTCGTCGACCACGTCGACCAGCGGCTCCTTGCGCGATGCGCGCTCGGGCTTGCCGGCAAGGCCGGGTTCCAGGCGCTCACCGGGCAGCGGTGCGCCAAGCTCGTCGTCCCGCGCCGACAGCTGCAGTGGCAGCGGTTCATCGTCGTGGGCGCTAAGGCCTTTTTCCGGGATGTCGTCATCGTCAGTGTGCAGCGGTTCGCCGAGTGTTTCAGGCTCACCGGTTTCGCCAGTGCGCTGCACCGGCGGCTGGTCGTCGAAGTCCAGGTCGAAAGTGCTGCCCAGTACCGGTTCGGTGCGCTCGCCAGGGGCAGGCTGCAGGTCTGGCGCCTGTGGCTCCGGCGTCAGCAGCACTGGCGCAGGCTGTGCCTGCAGTGGCGGCTCGAGGGGGTCATCGGTTGCCGTGCCGAACAGGTCGTCCACAGGCTCGTCGGCATGCCCCTCATCGCGCCGCGCTTGCAACCCGTCATTCTGCCGGGCGGCGCGCGCCTGGGCCGGCCCCCCACGCCGCTCAAGGCGCTCCAGCTCTTTGTCGAGGTCAAGGGCATCGAGCGCCTCGGCGGTGACGGCCCAGTCCTCCCCCGGCGCAGGGCGGGGCGCACTGCTGACCGCCTCGGGCGGGGCAGGCGTTGCCGCCTCGGCGTCGGGCAGCGCTGGCGCCGCCGGGGCAGCAGGCGCGGCCGCCGGCGCTGGCGGGGCGCTGGCAGCGCGGTTCTGCTCCAGCAACTGCTTGGCGGCGTTGAACACCTGCAGGCAATGGCCGCACCGCACCACGCCGCGCGCTACGCTTAGCTGGTGGTGGGTGACGCGAAAGCTGGTCTGGCAATGCGGGCACTGGGTGACGAAACTGTCGGTCATGCGGCAATCCGGGAGCTGTGCAGAAAAGTATTCTAGGCCCGCTTAGCGGCGCCGACCACTGATGCGCACCCAGCCGTCGCGCACGACGATCGGGTCCAGGTCGAAGTCGGCGGCATAGGCTGCGGCCACTTCCTCGCCCTGCTCGGCAAGGATGCCCGACAGTGCCAGCAGGCCACCTGGGCGAACCAGCCCGGACAGCTGCGGGGCCAGCGACACCAGCGGGCCGGCAAGGATGTTGGCGACCAGCACGTCGGCCTGCATCGCCGGCATGTGCTCTGGCAGGTAGAGGGCCAGTTTCTCGTCGGCGATGCCATTGCGCTGGGCGTTGTCGCGGGAAGCCTCGATGGCTTGCACATCGATGTCGGTACCCACCGCCTCACGGGCGCCGAGCAGCAGGGCGGCGATGGCCAGAATGCCCGAGCCACAACCGAAGTCCAGCACCTGGGTGCCTTCGAGCTGCTGGCCATCGAGCCATTCCAGGCACAGGGCGGTGGTGGGGTGGGTGCCGGTGCCGAAGGCCAGGCCCGGGTCGAGCAGCAGGTTGACCGCGTCTTTCTCGGGGGCGTCATGCCAGCTGGGCACGATCCACAGGCGGCGGCCAAAGCGCATGGGCTGGAAGTTGTCCATCCAGCTGCGTTCCCAGTCCTGGTCCTCGATCACTTCGGCCTGGTGCTCGGGCAGTTCGGCGCCGGTCAGCAGGCGCAGGTGGGCGAACACCTGCTCAGCGTCGGTATCGGCTTCGAACAAGGCCAGCATATGGGTGTGCGACCACAGCGGGGTGGTATTGAGGTCGGGTTCGAAGATCGGCTGGTCTTCGGCATCCATGAACGTGACAGAAACGGCGCCTACTTCAAGCAGGGCGTCTTCGTAGGTTTCGGCTTGTTCCGGGCTGATGGCCAGGCGTACTTGCAGCCAGGGCATGGCGGGCACCTTTGGTAAATCGACAGGGGCAGCCCTAGGCTGCGCGAAGGCTGGCAGTTTACGCGAGTGCGCAGGGTTTGTAGAGAAGGCCTGGCACCGGCCTTGTGGGGGCAACTGTCTTGTATTGCCTGGGCGGGCCTCATCGCCGGCAAGCCAGCTCCTACAGGTACTGCAAGGCTCGAGGCTGATGCGGCCGAGGTAGGAGCGGCCTTGTGTCGCGATAGGGCTGCGCAGCAGCCCCAGGATCTCAGCGTCATGCAAATATTGCCGGGGCCGCGCTGCGGCCCAATCGCGGCACAAGGCCGCTCCCACAGCGGGCGTGGAGCATCAGACAAAGCAGAGCGAAAGCGACTCAGCAATATAAGCAGGCTTCTCTTCACCCTCGATTTCCAGCGTGGCAATCGCCTTGAGCAGCCACTGCCCCGGTCTTTTTTCGCTCACCTCGGCCAGGTCCACTTTCAGCCGCACCTGGCTGTTCACCTTGACCGGCTGGATGAAACGCACGCTGTCCAGCCCATAGTTCACCACCATCTTCATGCCTTGCGGCAGTACCAGGATGTCTTCGATCAGCTTGGGGATCAGCGAAAGGGTCAGAAAGCCATGGGCAATCGTGCTGCCAAACGGGGTTTGCGCTGCCTTTTCCGGGTCGACATGGATGAACTGGAAATCGCCGGTGGCTTCGGCAAACAGGTTGATGCGCTGCTGGTCGATCTTCAGCCAGGCCGAGCGGCCCAGTTCCTTACCAACGTATTGCGAAAGCTCTGTAACCGGTACATAGGGCATCGCGGACTCTCCAGGTTGTCAGTTGGTACGAAAGTGCAAGATCAGCACGCTCGGCCATTGCAGTCAAGTTGTCCGCTTTTCGGCGAATATCGATCTATAGCGCAGCGTGCTTATAATGACGCCATGCTCAAGGGAGATGCTTATGCTGTTGCGTGGTTTGACCTGGCTGGTGCTGTTCCAGCTGTTGGGAACGGCGATCAACCACCTGTTGCTGCCGGTTTTGCCGGGCCCGATCATCGGCCTGTTGCTGCTGTTGGGCTTCCTCATGGCCCGCGGCGAGGTTGGCAAACCACTGAATGAAGCGGCCAGCAGCCTGCTGCGCTACCTGCCGCTGTTGCTGGTGCCGCCGGCAGTGGGGGTGATGGTCTATGCCCGGGATATCGCTGCCGACTTCTGGGCGATTGTCGGCGCCCTGCTGATTTCCTGCCTGCTGACCCTGGTTTTCGTCGGGGTGCTGATGCAGAAGTTGATCCAGCGCCAGAGCAAGCGCGAGGAGCAGCCATGATGCTTGACTGGCAAGGCGCCCTGGATGCGGTCGTGCACCATCCTTTGTTCGGCATCGGTATCACCCTGGCGGCCTACCAACTGGTGCTCGCTGGCTACGACAAGACGCGCTGGATCTTCCTGCAGCCGGTGCTGGTGTCGATGCTGCTGGTGATCGGCGTGCTGCTGGCGTGCGGCATCGACTACAGCGAATACCGCAACAGCACGCAAATCATGAATACCTTGCTGGGCCCGGCCACCGTGGCCCTGGCGGTGCCTTTGTACCTCAACCTGCGGCGCATCCGGCAGTTGTTCTGGCCCATCTTTACTACGCTGGTAGTCGGGGGGCTGTTTGCCACCCTGTGTTGCTTGCTGCTCGGCTGGTGGTTCGGTGCCGAGCACATGATCCTGATGACCATGGCGCCCAAGTCGGTCACCTCGCCGATTGCCATGCTGGTGGCCGAACAGATTGGCGGGGTCGCTGCCCTGGCAGCGGTGTTCGTGCTGATTACCGGGGTAATCGGCGCCATCTTCGGCCCGGCGCTGCTCAGCCGTGTTGGCGTGCACAGCCCGGAAGCCCGCGGCATGTCGCTGGGGGTGACGGCGCACGCGGTGGGCACTTCGGTGGCCCTGCAGGAAAGTGACGAATGCGGCGCCTTTGCCGCGCTTGCAATGAGCCTGATGGGCGTAGCCACGGCGGTGTTCCTGCCGTTGGCGGTGAGCCTGGTGGCCTGAGGACTGGTGATGACGCTACCGCTGTTTCCGCTCAATACCGTGCTGTTTCCTGGCTGCTTTCTCGACTTGCAGATTTTCGAGGCGCGCTACCTCGACATGATCGGGCGCTGCATGAAGCAGGGCGAAGGGTTTGGCGTGGTGTGCATCCTGGAGGGCGAGCAGGTGGGCAAGGCGCCGCCGACGGTCGCCTCGATCGGCTGCGAGGCGCTGATCCGCGATTTCGTACAGCAGGACAACGGCTTGCTGGGCATTCGCGTCGAAGGCGCGCGGCGCTTCAACCTGGACAGCACCGAGGTGCAAAAGGACCAGTTGCTGGTAGGGCAGGTGCAGTGGCTGGCCGAGCAGGCCGACTGCCCGTTGCTCGAAGCGGACGATGACCTGGTGGCGCTGCTGGTGGCCTTGGGTGAACATCCGATGGTCGAGGCGCTGGACATGCCGCGCCCGCTGGACGGGCGCCAGGCGCTGGCCAACCAGTTGGCTTACCTGCTGCCGTTCATGGAAGAAGACAAGCTGGACCTGCTGAGCCTCGACTCGCCGCAGCAGCGGCTGGGCGAGATCCAGAAATTGCTGGAGCGGATTCAGGGCGAGCTGTTTGCCTGAGGTGAGTGTTGCCTATGCCGGCCTGTTGGTGGGTGAGCCTGTCCAGTAGCGGCTTGCCCCGCCAACAGGCCGGCAACATCAATAGTGATACCTGGCCAACGCCTGCGGCAGTGCATGCATGGCGAAAAAGGCCAGCAGCGCCACGCAGGCCGGCAACACCAGCCACCACACCCGCTGCGGCAAGGCCGGTAGCGGCTGGCGGTGCTGCACCAGGGTCAGGCTGAGGGCGCACACGCAGCAGGCCAGCAGGGCCCCGGCGAGGATATCGGTGGGCCAGTGAGCACCCAGGTAGACCCGCGACAGGGCAATCGCCAGCGCCGGAATGCAGCCCAGCATCACCCAGGTCAGGCGCATCCGCGGCGGCTGACCGCGCCCGGCCAGCACCGCCATCACCAGGAAGAAGGCAAACGATGCCGAGCTGTGCCCGCTGGGCATGCTGTAGCTGGTCAGCGGGTCGCTCAGTACCTCGGGCCGGGCACGGGCAAACAGCCATTTGAGGGTACCATTGGCGATTGCCGTGCCCATCAGCGCGCCGCCGGCGAACACGGCGTGACGCCATTGCCGGGCCAGCAGCAACAGGCCGGTCAGCAAGCCGCCCAGGAACAGCTGGGTTCTGAAGTCGCCCAGGCGGGTGACCAGGACCACGGTGCCATCAATGGCCTGGCTGCGGTGCTCCTGCACCAGGGTCATCACGCCTTGGTCGAATTCATGCAGGTACGGCCAGCCCAGAAAAATGCCGGCCAGGGCGAGCAGGCTCAAGCCGGCAACCAGTCGGGTGCCGTGGCGTTGATCGCGAATGCTGCTGTTCAGGCTCAGGCCGATCACCACAGCCAAGCCACCGGCGAGGATGCCGGCGTCCAGCCAGAAGCCCTCTGGCAAGGGCAGGCGCATGGCAGCCCCGGTGGCCCAGCCAGGCAGCAGGTAGGCCACCGACCAACCTGCGCCGGCCACCAGGCTGACGGCGATGAAGCGTGGCAGCGGCATGTCGAACATGCCGGCGACCATCGGCAGCATGGGGCGCAGCGGGCCGATGAAGCGGCCGACCAGCAGGCTGGCGATGCCGTAGCGCTGGAAGTAGGTTTCGGCACTGCCGATCCATTCCGGGTGATGGCGCAGCAATGGCAGCCGGCGGATGTTCTGGTGGAAGTACTTGCCCACCGTGTACGACAGCGCGTCGCCCAGCAGCCCGCCGAGAAAACCCAGCAGCAAGGTCTCGCCCAGGCTGAAGGTGCCGCTACCGGCCAGTACCGCCACGGCGAACAACAGCACGGTGCCTGGCACGATGATGCCGGCGATGGCCAGGCATTCGACGCAGGCCACCAGGAAAATCGCCACGCCAAGCCACTGGGGGTTGGCGCTGAGCCAGCCGGTCAGGCTGTCGAGCCATTGGCCCATGTTCAGCTTCCTTGTTCGAGAATGAAGAAATCGCGACCTTCGACTTGGCCGCGGCGCAAGGGGTTCCGCGTGCAGAAACGCGCGTACTCGGCATCGACGAAGCGGTACGGCAGGTGCTCGTCACGCCCGTGCGGGATACCCAGGCGGGTGGCCTGGATCACCTTCGGCACGTGGCTGCCACAATCTTCCACGTACAGGCGCTCGGCGTCGAAGCGCTGGGCATCCCACTGTGGCACTTTCAAACCCAAGGCGCGGCACAGCAGCGTTTGCCCGGCGCACAGGCGTTCCGGTGGGCGCAGCTTGCCACTGGCGTCGGGGTTGTTCAGTTGCATCTGGGCCAGGCTGTTGGGGCCCGAGCGGGCGTCCTGCCAAGGATAGGCGGACTTGATGAGCACTGCGTTGCCAGGGCCGTGGGCGCTGAAGTTCAGAGAGTCGCCGCCGCGCGCGTAATACATGTAGATATGCCCGCCATCGAGGAACAGCGCCTTGCGCTTCTCGGTATAGCCGAGTGAAGCATGGCTGCCTTTGTCGGTGAGGTAATAGGCCTCGGTTTCGATGATGCGCGCCGCCAGCCACAGGTCGCCCTGGCGATGGCGGATGACCTTGCCCAGCAGGGCTTTGGCCAGGGTCTGGGCGTCGCGGTCGAAAAAGCTGTCGGGCAGGGCTGGCATGCGGGCTGTTCGCGATTTGGGGACGCCGGATAATAGCAATGAATGGCTTAATCGAGGCTGAATCGAGTGTGGTGTTGGCGGGGCCGGCCCTTTCGCGGGCATGCCCGCTCCCACAGGTACTGCATGGCCCAAGGCCTTGTGAAATCCCTGTGGGAGCGGGCGCGCCCGCGAAAGGGCCACAGCAGGAGAGTGAAATTTCGATAAGAGCGGTTACATCTTTCCTGCATATTGCCCAGGCCATTTTCGACCATCCGCCACCCACCGCTGGGCGTATACCTGCGCGGCAGTTATAATCAGCCGATTTCCCCTTCGCCAAGACACCGAACCCATGACTGAGTCCGTTCTTGACTATATGACCCGCCTGGGTCGCGCTGCCCGCGAGGCGTCTCGGGTCATCGGCCGTGCCAGCACTGCGCAAAAGAACCGCGCCCTGTTGGCCGCTGCCGATGCGCTGGATGCTGCCCGCGCCGAGCTCACCGCTGCCAACGAACTGGACCTGGCCGCCGGCCGTGCCAATGGCCTGGAGCCTGCGCTGCTGGACCGCCTGGCGCTGACCCCGGCCCGTATCGACGGCATGATCACCGGCCTGCGCCAGGTGGCCAGCCTGCCGGACCCGGTGGGCGCCATCCGGGACATGAGCTACCGCCCATCGGGCATCCAGGTAGGCAAGATGCGTACGCCACTGGGGGTGATCGGGATCATCTACGAGTCGCGCCCCAACGTGACCATCGATGCCGCCAGCCTGTGCCTGAAGTCGGGTAACGCCACCATCCTGCGTGGGGGCTCCGAAGCCATTCATTCCAACCGCGCCATCGCCACCTGCATCCAGCGTGGCCTGGCTGCCGCCGACCTGCCGGCCGCGGTGGTCCAGGTGGTCGAAACCACCGACCGCGAGGCCGTGGGCGCGCTGATCAGCATGCCTGCGTTCGTCGATGTCATCGTCCCACGGGGTGGCCGTGGTCTGATCGAGCGTATCAGCCGCGATGCCCGCGTGCCGGTGATCAAGCACCTGGACGGTATCTGCCACATCTATGTCAGCCAGCATGCCGACCTGGACAAGGCCTGGAATGTGGCATTCAACGCCAAGACATACCGCTACGGCATTTGCGGGGCGATGGAAACGCTGCTGGTCGACCAGCAGGTGGCCGAGCGCTTCCTGCCGGAAATGGCCCGCCGCTTCCGGGACAAAGGCGTGGAACTGCGGGGTTGCGAGCGCACCCAGGCAATCATCGACGCCAAACCGGCTACCGAAGACGACTGGCACACCGAGTACCTGGACGCGATCCTGGCAATTCGTGTGGTCGACGGCCTGGACCAGGCTATCGAGCACATCAATCACTATGGCTCGCACCATACCGACTCGATCATCAGCGAACACCAGGGCGAAGCCCGCCAGTTCATGGCTGAGGTCGATTCGGCATCGGTCATGCTCAACACCCCAACCTGTTTCGCCGATGGCTTCGAGTACGGGCTGGGCGCTGAAATCGGCATTTCCACCGACAAGCTGCATGCCCGCGGCCCCGTCGGCCTGGAGGGCCTGACCTGCGAAAAATACGTCGTCATCGGTGATGGCCAGTTGCGCGGTCAGGGGTCCTGCTGAGTTGAGCAGGGCCCAGACAGTCCGGCGCATCGGCATTCTCGGCGGAACCTTCGATCCGGTGCACATCGGCCACCTGCGCAGCGCGCTGGAAGTGGCCGAGTTCATGGGGCTGGACGAACTGCGCCTGCTGCCCAATGCCCGGCCGCCGCACCGCGATACCCCGCAGGTGGCCGCGCAAGACCGCCTGGCCATGGTGCGCGAAGCAGTACAGGGGGTGGCCTGCCTGAGCGTCGATGCCCGCGAGCTCGAGCGTGACAAGCCGTCGTACACCATCGACACACTGGAGTCGGTCCGTGCCGAACTGGCCGGTAACGACCAGTTGTTCCTGGTGCTGGGCTGGGATGCCTTCTGTGGCTTGCCCAACTGGCACCGCTGGGAAGAATTGCTGCAACACTGTCACATTCTGGTGCTGCAACGCCCGGATGCCGACGTAGAACCCCCTGACGAGCTGCGCAACCTGCTGGCTGCGCGCTCGGAGAGCGATCCCACCGCCATGTCCGGCCCGGCGGGAAATATTTCGTTCGTCTGGCAGACACCGCTTGCGGTGTCGGCTACACAGATCCGACAGCTGCTGGCCAGCGGCAAATCGGTGAGGTTCCTGGTGCCGGACGCCGTACTGGCCTATATCGAGGCGCACGAACTGTATCGTGCGCCCAACTGACGGCGCCCCTGGCGCCTCATCCAACGAGTTGAACGAGTTTTATATGACCAAGCAGAAAATTTACGGCGAAGAACTGGTCGCAGTGACCAAGGCCGCGCTGGAAGACGTAAAGGCCCAGGACATCCAGGTCATCGACGTGCGCGAGAAGCACAGCCTGACCGATTACATGATCATTGCCACCGGTACCTCCAACCGCCAGATCAACGCCATGGCCGAAAAGGTCCGTGAAGCCGTCAAGGCCAAGGGCGCACAGCCTCTGGGCGAAGAAGGCAAGGGCGACAGCGATTGGGTGCTGCTGGACCTGAACGACGTCATCGTGCACATGATGACCGCCGCTGCGCGCCAGTTCTACGACCTGGAGCGCCTGTGGCAAGGCGCCGAGCAAAGCCGTGCTGCCGACGGCAAGCACCACAGCCCGGACCATGCCCACGAGTACTCCGACAAGCTCAAAGACCGCGAATAAGGGCCGCGCCGTGCGTTTGCGCCTGATTGCGGTCGGCTCGCGCATGCCGAAGTGGGTCGAGGAAGGCTGGCATGAATATGCCAAGCGCCTGCCCACCGAGCTGTCGCTGGAGCTGGTGGAAATTCCGCTGAACACCCGTGGCAAGAATGCCGACGTCGCCCGTCTGATCCGTCAGGAGGGCGAGGCCATGCTGAGCAAGGTGCAGCCCGGGGAACGCATCGTTACCCTGGAGGTCCATGGCAAGCCCTGGAGTACCGAGCAACTGGCGGGCGAGCTGGATCGCTGGCGGCTGGACGCGCGCACGGTCAATATGATGGTGGGCGGCCCGGAGGGCCTGGCGCCTGAGGTTTGCGCGCGCGCCGAGCAACGCTGGTCGCTGTCGCCGCTGACCCTGCCACACCCGTTGGTAAGGATACTCATCGGCGAGCAGATCTACCGCGCCTGGACCGTGTTGTCCGGGCACCCTTACCACAAATGAGCCTGTAAGCCGTCCGATGTCGCAGCCGATCCGTCTCAAGGACCACGAGAAAGACGCCCGCCTGGTGCGTAACCGCGTTGTGGTCGGCGCAATCGCGGTGGTGCTGCTGGTGTGCGTGCTGATCGCGCGGCTGTACTACCTGCAGATCATTCAGTACGACTACCACTCCACGCTGTCGGAAAACAACCGGGTGCATGTGCAGCCGATCCCGCCGACCCGCGGGTTGATCTTCGACCGCAACGGCGTGATCGTGGCCGACAACCGGCCCAGTTTCAGCCTGTCGATGACCCGCGAACGCGCGGGGAACTGGCAGCAAGTACTGGACACCATCGTCGAAGTGCTGGAATTGACCGAAGACGACCGCGCCCTGTTCGAGAAGCGCATGCGCCAGGGCCGCCGGCCGTTCGAGCCGGTGCCGATCCTGTTCGAGCTCAACGAAGAACAGATTGCCCGGGTGGCGGTAAACCAGTTCCGCCTGCCGGGTGTCGAGGTGGTCGCGCAACTGGTGCGGCATTACCCCCAGGGGGCGCACTTCGCCCATTCGGTGGGTTACGTGGGGCGGATCAACGAGAAAGAGCTGAAAACCCTCGACCCGGTGAACTACAGCGGTACCCACCATATCGGCAAGACCGGCATCGAGCGCTTCTACGAGGATGCGCTGCACGGCCAGGTCGGTTACGAGGAAGTCGAGACCAACGCCCGCGGCCGCGTGCTGCGGGTGCTCAAGCGCACCGACCCAAAGCCGGGCAAGGACATCGTGCTGAGCCTGGACATCAAGCTGCAGGAAGCCGCCGAAGCCGCCCTGGGTGGCCGCCGTGGTGCCGTGGTGGCGCTGGACCCGCGCACTGGCGAGGTTCTGGCCATGGTCAGCCAGCCAAGCTTCGATCCCAACCTGTTCGTCACCGGCATCAGCTTCAAGGCGTATGCCGAGTTGCGTGATTCGATCGACCGGCCGCTGTTCAACCGCGTGTTGCGCGGCTTGTACCCGCCGGGCTCCACCATCAAGCCGGCGGTGGCGATTGCCGGCCTGGACAGCGGTGTGGTCAACGCCAGTAGCCGGGTATTCGACCCTGGCTACTACCAACTGCCCAACTACGACCACAAATACCGTAACTGGAACCGCTCGGGTGATGGCTGGGTCGACCTGGACACCGCGATCATGCGCTCCAACGACACCTACTTCTACGACCTTGCCCACAAGATGGGCATCGACCGGCTGTCCAGTTACATGAACAAGTTCGGCATCGGCCAGCGGGTATCCCTGGACATGTTCGAGGAATCTGCCGGGCTGATGCCATCGCGTGAATGGAAGCGTGCCACCCGCCGCCAGGCCTGGTTCCCGGGTGAAACCCTGATCCTGGGCATTGGCCAGGGCTACATGCAGGCGACGCCGCTGCAGCTGGCCCAGGCCACTGCGCTGATCGCCAACAAAGGCGTATGGAACCGCCCGCACCTGGCCAAGACCATCGAAGGCCAGCCGCCGGTGGACGAAAACCCTATGGCGAACATCGTGCTGCGGGACAAGTCAGACTGGGCCAAGGTCACCCATGGCATGGAGCAGGTGATGCACAACGCCCGCGGTACCGCACGCAAAGCCGCCCTCGGTGCCCAGTACCGCATCGCCGGCAAGAGCGGTACCGCCCAGGTGGTGGCGATCAAGCAGGGTGAAAAGTACGACCGTAACAAACTTCAGGAGCGCCACCGTGACCACGCCCTGTTCGTTGCCTTCGCTCCGGCCGAAGCCCCGAAAATCGTGGTATCGGTGATGGTCGAGAACGGCGAGTCCGGTTCGGGTGTTGCGGCACCGGTGGTCCGCCAGATCATGGACGCCTGGCTGCTCGACGAAAATGGCCGTCTCAAGCCCGAGTTCGCGCCTGCTACCGCTACCCAGGAATCAGCCCTGTGATGAACAATTTCGATCGCATGCTCTCCAGTGAGGATGTGATGCGTCGGCGCGCCAGCTTCCTGCAGCGCATTCATGTCGACGGCCCCTTGCTGATCATTCTGCTGACCCTCGCCGCCGGCAGCCTGTTCGTGCTGTATTCGGCCAGCGGCAAGAACTGGGACCTGCTGCTCAAGCAGGCGACCTCGTTCGGCATCGGTCTGGTGTCGATGTTCGTCATCGCCCAGCTGGAGCCGCGCTTCATGGCCCGCTGGGTGCCGCTGGCCTACCTCACCGGGGTTCTGCTGCTGGTGGTGGTGGACGTGATGGGCCATAACGCCATGGGCGCCACGCGCTGGATCAATATCCCGGGGGTGATCCGCTTCCAGCCCTCGGAATTCATGAAGATCATCATGCCGGCGACCATTGCCTGGTACCTGTCCAAGCGCACCTTGCCGCCGCACCTGAAGCACGTGGCCATCAGCCTGGTGCTGATCGGCGTGCCATTCATTCTGATCGTGCGCCAGCCCGACTTGGGCACCGCACTGCTGATCCTGGCATCGGGCGCCTTCGTGCTGTTCATGGGTGGGCTGCGCTGGCGCTGGATCCTCAGCGTAGTGGCAGCGGCGGTGCCGGTGGCGGTGGCGATGTGGTTCTTTGTCATGCACGACTACCAGAAGCAGCGGGTACTGACCTTCCTCGACCCGGAAAGCGACCCGCTGGGCACCGGCTGGAACATCATCCAGTCCAAGGCGGCAATCGGTTCGGGCGGGGTGTTCGGCAAAGGCTGGCTGCTCGGCACGCAGTCGCACCTGGACTTCCTTCCGGAAAGCCATACCGACTTCATCATCGCCGTGCTCGGCGAGGAGTTCGGCCTGGTCGGTATCTGCCTGCTGCTGATCGTCTACCTGCTGCTGATCGGCCGTGGCCTGATGATTACCGCCCAGGCCCAGACCCTGTTCGGCAAGCTGCTGGCGGGTAGCCTGACCATGACCTTCTTTGTCTACGTATTCGTCAATATCGGCATGGTCAGCGGCCTGCTGCCCGTAGTGGGCGTGCCGCTGCCCTTTATCAGCTATGGCGGAACATCCTTGGTAACGCTGCTGTCAGCGTTTGGCGTTCTCATGTCGATCCATACGCACCGAAAATGGATCGCACAGGTTTGAAAAAGGTGAACAATTTGATGCAAGCAGTGCGTAACTGGGCTGCCCGTTGTGCGCCGTGGGTCGGCGCGGTGGGCCTGTTCGGCGCTGTACAGCTGGCCCATGCCGGCGACTATGAGGGTTCGCCACAGGTGGCCGAGCTGGTGGGCGAAATGAGCCGTGACTACGGTTTTGCCCCGGAGCAGCTGATGGGGGTGTTCCGTGAGGTGCAGCGCAAGCAGTCGATTCTGGATGCCATCTCGCGCCCTGCCGAGCGGGTCAAGCCGTGGAAGGACTACCGGCCGATGTTCATCACCGATGCGCGCATTGCCCGCGGGGTGGACTTCTGGCGCCAGCACGAGGCGGTGCTGGCCCGCGCGGAGCAGGAATACGGGGTGCCGGCGCAATATATCGTCGCGATCATCGGGGTCGAAACCTTCTTCGGCCGCAACACCGGCAACTACCGGGTGATCGATGCCCTGTCGACGCTGGGCTTCGACTACCCGCCGCGCGCCGAGTTCTTCCGCAAGGAGCTGCGTGAGTTCCTGCTGTTGGCGCGCGATGAGCAGCTGGACCCGTTGACCCTCAAAGGCTCCTACGCCGGTGCCATGGGGCTTCCACAGTTCATGCCGAGCAGTTTTCGCAACTACGCGGTGGACTTCGACGGTGACGGCCACATCAACATCTGGAACAACCCGGACGATGCCATTGGCAGCGTGGCCAACTACTTCAAGCGCCACGGCTGGGTAGCCGGCGAAGGCGTGGTCAGCCGCGCCTGGGTAGAAGGTGCGCGCGCCGATGAAGGCCTGACTACCGGTATCGAGCCGGTCAAGACCGCGAGGGAGTTGCGCGCGCTTGGCTGGTCGGTTCATGATTCGCTGCGCGATGATCTGCCGGTTACGGCCTTCCGGCTCGAAGGCGACAATGGCCCCGAGTATTGGATGGGGCTGAAGAACTTCTACGCGATCACTCGCTACAACCGCAGCGTGATGTATGCCATGGCGGTGCATCAGCTAGCGGAACAGCTGGTACAAGTACGGGGCGTCAAGTAATGCGCGCAATCATCTCTGCACACTCTTTCAAGCTGCTCACCTGCCTGGCCGTTGGCCTGGTGCTGGCCAGTTGCTCTTCCAACCGCCCGGCCCCGCAAAAAAGCAGCGGCAACGTGGTACGCAGCCAGCCGGGCCTGGATATCAACCGGGCACACAAGGATGGCGCGCCGTGGTGGGACGTGGATGTGAACAAGATCCCCGACGCCACGCCGACCGTGCACACCGGTAACTACAAGGCCAACCCCTACACGGTGCTGGGCAAGACCTACTACCCCATGCAGGACTCGCGCAACTACCGCGCCGAGGGTACCGCGTCCTGGTACGGCACCAAGTTTCACGGGCAGAACACCGCCAATGGTGAGCTGTACGACCTGTACGGCATGAGTGCCGCGCACAAGACCTTGCCGCTGCCGGCCTATGTACGCGTGACCAACCTGGCCAACGGCCGTAGTGTGATTCTGCGGGTCAATGACCGTGGGCCGTTCTATTCCGACCGCATCATCGACCTGTCCTATGCCGCAGCGAAAAAGCTCGGCTATGCCGAAATCGGCACCGCACACGTGCGTGTCGAGGGCATCGACCCGCAACAATGGTGGGCCCAGCGTGGCCAGACACCACCGATGGTGCTGAAGGAGCCCCAGGTGGCCCAGACCCAGGCGGTGCCGGCCACGACCGGGCGGGTCGAGCAATGGACGCCGCCGCCGCAGCAGCACGCGGCGCCGGTGGTGCCGGTACAGGTAGGGGGCAACAACGTCCCGGGTGGCAATGGCGGCAGCTTTCTGCAGGTGGGTGCCTTCGCCAACCCGGATGCCGCCGAATTGCTGCGCTCCAAGCTCAGCACCATGGTCAGCGCGCCGGTGTTCATCAGCTCGATCGTGCGTAACCAGCAGACCCTGCACCGCGTGCGGCTGGGGCCGATCGGCAGCCAGGGCGAGATCCAGCAAGCCCAGGACAGCATCCGCCTGGCGAACTTGGGGCAGGCCAAGCTGGTCACAGACTGAGCTCAGCTATAAGCAACCGGCTGCAAGCTGCAAGCTGCAAGAAGACCCTGCGCCCACCCGCTTTGTCTTTCGGCTTGCAGCTTGAAACTCTTGCTGTCGGTTTTGTCATGAACTGCCGGGCTCGGCCATGTACAATGTCGGCTTTTGCCCGCAGCGGCATAAAGCCGCACTGTAGCGGGCCAGGCCTCTGGCCATAAAACTAGACTGACTGGCGCTGGGCGCATGATGTTGCCCAGGGAACATCAGACCATTAGCGATTTTCGAGAGACGGATGAACATCACCAACCTTGCCAAACGACTTTGCCTGCCTGTACTGCTGCTGATCACGCCTGCCGCCTTCGCGGCCGAGCAGATGACACCGGCACCACCGCAACTGGCAGCCAAGTCCTACGTACTCATGGACGCGTCCAGCGGCAACGTGCTGGTCGAAAACAACGGTGACGAGCGCCTGCCGCCAGCCAGCTTGACCAAGCTGATGACCGCCTACATCGCCACCCTGGACATCCGCCGCGGCCAGATCGGCGAGAACGACCCGGTTACCGTCAGTGAAAACGCCTGGCGTACCGGCGGTTCGCGCATGTTCATCAAGGTTGGCAGCCAGGTCACCGTCAGCGACTTGCTGCACGGCATCATCATCCAGTCCGGCAACGATGCCTCGGTCGCCCTGTCCGAGCACATCGCCGGCAGCGAAGATGCATTCGCCGACATGATGAACAAGACCGCGGCCGACCTGGGCATGACCAACAGCCACTTCATGAACCCGACTGGCCTGCCGAACCCAGACCACTACTCGTCGGCCCATGACATGGCGGTACTGGCCCGGGCGATCATCAACGTCGACCCGGCGCACTACGCCATCTATTCGCAGAAAGAGTTCTTCTGGAACAACATCAAGCAGCCTAACCGCAACCTGCTGCTGTGGCGTGACAAGACCGTCGACGGCCTGAAAACCGGCCACACCGAAGAAGCAGGCTACTGCATGGTGGCTTCGGCGGTACGCGATGGCCAGCGCCTGATCGCGGTGGTGTTCGGCACCAACAGCGAACAAGCGCGTGCTGCCGAAACCCAGAAGCTGCTGACCTACGGCTTCCGCTTCTTCGAAACCCAGACCTTCTACCAGAAGGGCACCGAGCTGACCCAGGCGCCGGTGTGGAAGGGCGCCACTGGCCAAGTCAAGGCCGGCCTGGCCGACGACCTGACCATGACCATGCCTAAAGGCCAGCTCAAGCGCCTGGTCGCCACGATGACCATGAACCCGCAGCTCACCGCGCCCATCGCCAAAGGTGACGTGATCGGCAAAGTGGAAGTCAAACTGGACGAGAAAGTGGTTCACAGCGCCGACCTGATCGCCCTCGATGGCGTCGAGGAAGGTGGTTTCTTCCGCCGTATGTGGGATAGCATCCGTCTATTCTTCTACGGGTTGTTCAACTGATACGTGACCTGCACACCCCCGCGCATCACGCGGGGGTGGTGTTGCCACGGCTTACGAGGCCGTTTCCGCCATGAGCGAACCAGACGTCAAGTCGCACAAGATCGAATTCCCTTGCGCCGATTACCCGATCAAAGTCATCGGTGACACCGTTGTCGGCTTCAAGGACACGGTCATCGAGATTCTCAGCAAGCACGCCAAAGTCGACCTTTCCACCCTGGCCGAACGCCAGAGCAAGGAAGGCAAGTACACCACCGTGCAACTGCACATCGTTGCCGAAAGCGAGAACCAGCTGCACGATATCAACAGCGCCCTGCGCGCTACCGGTATCGTGAAAATGGTGCTCTGATGCCCGCCTGCCTCGGTTTTCGCGAGCTTGGCCTGCAGCCCTACCAACCGGTGCTGGAGGCCATGCGGCGCTTCACCGAGCAGCGCAGCCCGGCCAGCCAGGATGAAATTTGGCTGGTCGAGCACCCTGCAGTCTTTACCCAGGGCCAGGCCGGCAAGGCCGAGCACCTGCTGGTGCCGGGTGACATCCCGGTGGTGCAGACCGACCGCGGCGGCCAGGTGACCTACCATGGCCCCGGGCAGTTGGTGGCCTACCTGCTGCTGGATGTACGCCGGCTGGGTTTTGGTGTGCGTGAGCTGGTCAGCCGTATCGAGCAGACCCTCATCGACCTGCTGGCCAGCTATGGTGTGAAGGCTTCAGCCAAGCCCGATGCGCCGGGCGTCTATGTCGATGGAGCGAAGATCGCCTCCCTCGGCCTGCGAATTCGCAACGGCCGTTCGTTTCACGGCCTTGCCCTGAACGTGGACATGGACCTTGCGCCATTCCGCCGAATCAACCCCTGCGGTTATGCGGGGCTGGCGATGACCCAGCTACGTGACCTGGCAGGCCCGATCGAACTCGACGAGGTCAGGACAAGGCTGCGCGGACAGCTGGTCAAGCACCTCGACTACGCTGAGCAGACGACCCTCACGGGCGGAATCGACTGAATATGACAACTGTGCAAGAAGCCGTGCCCAACCTCATACCTACCCAGGATGCCACCCCGCGCCCAGCGCCGAAAAAGGTGGAAGCCGGGGTCAAGCTGCGTGGCGCCGAGAAGGTGGCGCGCATCCCGGTGAAAATCATCCCGACCGACGAGTTGCCGAAAAAGCCCGACTGGATTCGCGTGCGTATCCCAGTCTCGCCAGAGGTCGACCGCATCAAGCAACTGCTGCGCAAGCACAAGCTGCACAGCGTGTGCGAGGAAGCTTCCTGCCCTAACCTGGGCGAGTGCTTCTCGGGCGGCACCGCCACCTTCATGATCATGGGTGACATCTGCACCCGGCGTTGCCCGTTCTGCGACGTGGGCCACGGCCGACCGAAGCCGCTGGACCTGGACGAGCCGAAAAACCTGGCGGTCGCCATCGCTGACCTGCGCCTGAAGTACGTGGTGATCACCTCGGTAGACCGCGACGACCTGCGTGACGGTGGTGCCCAGCACTTTGCCGACTGCATCCGCGAAATCCGCGCGTTGTCGCCAGGCGTGCAACTGGAAACCCTGGTGCCGGACTACCGCGGGCGTATGGACGTGGCACTGGAAATCACTGCGCAAGAGCCGCCGGATGTGTTCAACCACAACCTCGAAACCGTGCCGCGCCTGTACAAGGCCGCGCGCCCGGGCTCTGACTACGACTGGTCGCTGGACCTGTTGCAGAAGTTCAAGCAGTTGGTGCCGCATGTACCCACCAAGTCGGGCCTGATGCTGGGCCTGGGTGAAACCGACGAAGAAGTGATCGAAGTGATGCACCGCATGCGTGAGCATGACATCGACATGCTTACCCTCGGTCAGTACCTGCAACCGTCGCGCAGCCACCTGCCGGTGCAGCGTTTCGTGCACCCCGACACCTTTGCCTGGTTCGCCGAGGAAGGCTACAAGATGGGCTTCAAGAACGTGGCTTCTGGCCCCCTGGTGCGCTCTTCGTACCATGCCGACCAGCAGGCGCACGAAGCCAAGATCAAGCTCTGAGCCTGGCTGAAACACAAATGCCGATGCTTGCCGAAAGGGCAGCATCGGCATTTTTTTTGCCGGCGACAAGCCATAAGCTACAAGCGACAAGATGCCTGGAGCTGCATGATGAATTGTGTCGATACCCTTCCCGTACATTTGCCCAAGGCGATCTTGCAGGACACCTGCTTCGCTATCATCGCGCCGGCGGGCTCGGCGCGGCTGGATACGCACAAGGTCAACCAGTGGTTCGCTGATCGTGGCTACCGTTGCCGCATTTACCCAGGTGCCCTGCAGGCTCAGGGTTACCTGGCAGGCCCGGACCAGCAGCGGCTGCAGGACCTGCACGATGCCTTTGCCGACCCGGGCATCGACGCCATCCTGTGCATGCGCGGCGGTTACGGCAGCATGCGCCTGCTCGACCAGCTGGATTTCCAGCTGATTCGGGGCAACCCCAAGCCGCTGATTGGCTACAGCGATATCACAGCGCTGCACACGGCCCTTTATCGGCACGCCGGGCTGATCACGTTCCATGGCGCGATGCTCAATGCCGACTTGCTCGGCGGCAAGCTGGCGCCGACCGAGTCGTCGTTGCTGGCCCAGCTGGGTGGGCATGTGCGCGCAGGGGAGCAGATTGCCCACCCAGCGGGCTATGCCATGAGCACGGTCATTCCAGGGGCCGCAAGCGGGCATTTGCTGGGTGGCAACCTGTCTATGCTGGGCGCGACGCTTGGCACTGTGGCAGAGCTGGATACCGCGGGCTGCATCCTGTTTATCGAAGACGTCAATGAGCCGCTGTACCGGGTGGACCGGCTGCTGACGCAGTTGCGCCTGGCGGGCAAGCTGGCGGGCGTGAAAGGCGTGCTGGTAGGGGATTTTGCAGGGATTACCACGGCGGCGTTGACGCCATTGCTGGAGGAAACTTTCGGGCCCTTGGGCGTGCCGGTGCTGGCGGGGTGGCGCAGTGGGCATTGCGACCCGAATGTGTGCTTGCCGCTGGGGGCTCGGGTACGGCTGGACAGTGTTCAGCAGAGCTTGGTGTTGGAGCAGGATGTGTTCAAGGCTTGAGATAGCCGGGGCTGCTTTGCAGCCCTTTCGCGACACAAGGCCGCTCCTACAGGGATCGCGTTACACCAACGTACCGCAACCCCCAGCTATCTCACTGGCTACGCAGGCTCTCAAGCAGCTTATGGGTCGGGTAACCATCCGCCGGCCACCCCAGCCCTTGCTGGGCGTTGCGTATGGCCTTGCGGGTGTTGGCGCCGATAATGCCATCGGCATTGCCTGCGTCATACCCACGGCCGTTAAGCAGGTTCTGCAACTCCACGCGTTCGCTGCGGCTCAGCGGCAAGTCTTCCTTCGGCCAGCTGCCGGCAATGAAGCCCCAGCCGCTGAAGCGGTCGGCCAGCAGGCTCACCGCCAGTGCATAGGACGATGAGTTGTTGTACTTGAGGATGGCGCGGAAGTTATCCAGTACCAGGAACGCCGGGCCACGCGCGCCTGCTGGCAGCAGCAACGCGGCAGACAGCTGGTTGCTGCCCGCTGGCAATTGAGTACCGGTTGGCAACTTCACACCCATTGCCAGCCACTCGCTCACCGGCCTGCGCAACGCGCCATCGGCCTGCCAGAAATCGAAACCTGGTGGTACCTGCACCTCGAAGCCCCACGGTTGGCCACGCTTCCAGCCCGAGCTTTGCAGGTAGTGCGCGGTCGAGGCCAGGGCATCGGGGGTGCTGTTCCAGATGTCGCGGCGGCCGTCGCCGTCGAAGTCCACGGCATGGGTGTTGTAGGTGGTCGGGATGAACTGGGTCTGGCCCATGGCGCCAGCCCACGAGCCACGCATGGCCTCAGGCTGAATGTCACCATGCTGGATGATCTGCAGGGCGGCGATCAGCTGGTCCTGGGCGAACTGCGGGCGACGGCCTTCATAAGCCAGGGTCGCCAGCGAGCGAATTACCGACTTGTTGCCCTGGAACTGGCCGAAATTGCTCTCCATGCCCCACACCGCCACCAGCACCTGGCGGTCAACGCCATAGCGTTGCTCGATGCGGGTCAGCAGTTCGGCGTGCTGCTCCAGCAGCCGCTTGCCATTGCGCACGCGCAAAGGGGACAGCGCGCCTTCGAGGTATTCCCACACCGGGCGGCTGAACTCAGGCTGGCTGCGGTCGGCCTTGATCACGTCCATGTCGGGGGTAACCCCGAGGAAGGCGCGGTCGAAGATGCTGGGCGAAATACCCGCTTGCAGGGCTTGTTCGCGGAAACCCGCTTGCCACTGGGCGAAGGTTTGCAAAGGCTGGATTTCAGTGCTGGCGTCTGGCGTTGCACCGGGTACGGTTACCACGGGCGCAGGTTGCGCAGGGGCCAGCGGCAGCGCGTCGGCCGCGGTAGGTTTTTCCGCGCAGGCAACCAGCAGGATGAAGCTGGAGGCCGCGATCAGCTGGCGGGTTTCCCAACGGGGAGAAAGACGGAAGAGCATGCACAGATCCAGAATTGCAGGTCAGGTGCTGACCATATCATGCCTGCGCCCGCGATGCTTTCATGCCGCCAAAAAGTAGGAAGCCTCCCAATCTCTCGATTGGAAGGCTTCGCGGCGGTAGCTGCCTTTGCCTTTTTCCGGTTGTTCCTGGCGGCAGCGGAACAGCGGTTGGGCAATGATCGACTTGGCCTTGTTGGGGCCGTGCTTTTTCGGCTTTTTGCTCATGGCGGGGTTCCCGTGGTGGGTGGGTTTCGGGGCGCACTTTAGGGCCCTGAGGAGATGTGGGCCAATTGATTGTGTATATGGTTCACAGGAGCACCCACAGGTTCAGCACAACCTTCAAGGCCTGTGGCCTCCATGTGGGAGCTGGCTTGCCAGCGATAGGGCCTGTGACCGTTATAGAGGGGGTAGCGCCAGGCGCTGACCCGCCATCAACAATGACAACCGCGCCAGGCCCGGCCACGGCGAGCCCTCGGCCTGGCCCTTGATTTGCGCATCGATACGCTGGGCATCCTGCAGCAGTTGCGCCCAGCGCTGCGCCGAGAGGCGCTGCAGGGCCTTGCTGACCAACGGCCGGCGCTTATCCCAGACCGGTGGGCGCGCCTGGCTGAACGCCTTGTCCAGCGGTACGCCCTGGCTGAATTGCTGGGCCAGCCCGGCGAGCTGGCGCAGCTCGCGCGCCAGGGCCCAGAGAATCACCGGGGGCTCGACCCCCTCACCGCGCAAGCCTTCGAGCATGCGCAGGGCATGTGCAGCTTCACCGTTGAGAATGGCGTCGACCAGCCCGAAAACGTCGAACCGGGCGCTGTCAGCGACAGCCGACTGCACGGTTTCGACGGTGATCTGGTTGCCTTCGGCCAACAGCTTGAGCTTTTCGATTTCCTGCGCGGCAGCCAGCAGGTTGCCTTCCACGCGTGCGGCAATCAGGTCGACAGCGTCACGCTGCGCCGACAGGCCGGCCTGCTGCAGACGCTGGTTGATCCACTGCGGCAGCTGGTGCGAATCCACCGGCCAGATCTGGATGAACTGGCAATGGGCACCTTCGATCAAGGCCTTGCCCCACTTGGTCTTCTGCGCGCTGCCGTCGAGCTTGGGCAGGCTGACCAGCAGCAGGGTGTCTTCGGCGGGATTGGCGCAGTATTCCATCAGCGCTGCAGCGCCCTTGTCACCCGGCTTGCCCGAGGGCAGGCGAAGTTCCAGCAGGCGCCGCTGGGCGAACAGGGACAGGCTGGCACCGGCCTGGAGCAGGGTGCCCCAGTCGAAGTTGGCGTCGGCACTGAAAACCTGGCGCTCGTCGAAACCTTGCTGGCGCGCAGCTTGGCGGATGGCGTCGGCGGCTTCCTGGCACAGCAGCGGGTCGTCACCGCTGACCACGTAGACCGGGGCCAAGGCGCCTTGCAGGTGCTTGTTGAGTTGGGCGGGGGCGAGCTTCATGGGCAGTAGGCGGGGCACCCGAAGGTACCCCGCACGGGCTTAGTTGCCCGGTACTTCCAGGGGCGACTGCTGCGGCGTTTCCGCCTGCTGGCGGCGTGCGGCCTCAAGGGCGGCCGCTTCAGCCTGGGCACGCTGATCGGCTTTTTGCTGCAGCTCGTCCAGCTGGGCCGGGGTCAGTTGCTGCAGGCGCACGACCATGGCGTTGACCAGGTCACGGCGCATTTCCAGGCGGGAACGGGCCGCTTCCTGCTCGGAACCGGTGATGTTCGAGGCATCGCGCACATACACCTTGCGCACTTCCAGCTTGTCACTCAGCAGTTCAAGGTTGTTCAAGCCCTGGATGCTGTAGTTGAGCTGGGTGGTCAGCTCGTACTCGGCAGTGCGGTTACCGCTGTTGTAGCTGGCCGAGCGCTCGCGCTGCTGTTCGTTGGTCAATACCAGGCGGTACGGCGCACCGGTGTGCACATTCACGCCACTGTTCTTGAGCACCTGGCGCAGTTCGGTCACGGTAGGCCCGTACGCGTCACGCGCACTGACGTCCATTTCCTTGATGCTCAGCTCGTTGGTGCCAGTACCGCGCAGCTGGAAACCGCAGGCGCTGAGCATGACCGCCAGGCCAATTACCAGCAAATTGCGTTTGATCATGTTGTTGCTCCCTTGTGGGCCTGTTCCGCCCGCCCGCAGTGGCTGCGGGCGGGCGTTGCCATCAGTTGGCGACGATGTTGACCAGCTTGCCCGGTACCACGATGACCTTGCGAATGGCCAGGCCGTCGATGAAGCGCAGGACGTTCTCGTTGCTGCGCGCGGCGGCTTCGATTTCTTCGCGGCTGGCGGCGGCCGGCATTTCGACCTGCCCGCGCAGTTTGCCGTTGACCTGCACCACCAGGGTGACGGTGTCCTGCACCAGTGCGGCTTCGTCGACCGCTGGCCAGCCAGCGTCGATCACGGCCTGATCATGGCCCAGCTGCTTCCACAACTCGTGGGAGATGTGCGGGGTGATCGGCGCCAGCAGCAGGGTCACGGCTTCCAGGCCTTCGTGCAGCAGGGCACGGTCTTGCGCCGTGGCTTGCGGGGCTTTTTCCAGCACGTTCATCACGGTCATCACCTGGGCGATGGCGGTGTTGAATTTGTGGAACTGGCCGACGTCGGTACTGGCCTGCTTGATAGCGGCGTGAATGGCACGGCGAATGACCTTCTGTGCGTCGTCCAGGGCGGCGACATCCAGCTTGCCCGGCAGGCCTTGGGCGACGTGTGCCTGGGCCAGGCGCCAGACACGGCGAAGGAAGCGGCTGGCGCCTTCGACGCCGGAGTCGGACCATTCCAGGCTCGCGTCAGGTGGCGAGGCGAACATCATGAACAGGCGGCAGGTATCGGCGCCGTACTGGTCGATCATCGACTGGGGGTCGACGCCGTTGTTCTTCGACTTGGACATCTTCTCGGTGCCGCCGATTTCCACCGGCAGGCCGTCGGTCTTCAGGCGTGCGCCAATGATCTTGGCCTTGGCATCGCGTTCGATTTCGACATCGGCCGGGTTGAACCAGTCCTTGCCGCCGTTGCTGGCAACGCGGTAGTAGGTTTCGGCCACGACCATGCCCTGGGTCAGCAGGTTCTTGAACGGCTCGTTCGAGGTGACCAGCCCTTCGTCACGCATCAGCTTGTGGAAGAAGCGCGCATACAGCAGGTGCAGGATGGCGTGTTCGATACCGCCGATGTACTGGTCGACCGGCAGCCAGTGGTTGGCCGCTTTCGGGTCGACCATGCCACCTTCGTAGTTCGGCGAGGCGTAGCGGGCGAAGTACCAGGACGACTCGACGAAGGTGTCCATGGTGTCGGTTTCGCGCTTGGCCGCAGCACCGCATTTCGGGCAGCTGCATTCGTAGAATTCTGGCATGCGCGCCAGTGGCGAGCCGGCACCATCGGGCACCACGTTCTCCGGCAGGGTCACCGGCAACTGGTCTTCTGGCACGGGCACGTCGCCGCAGGACGGGCAGTGGATGATCGGGATCGGGCAGCCCCAGTAGCGCTGGCGGCTGATACCCCAGTCGCGCAGGCGGAACTGGGTGCGCGATTTGCCCAGGTCTTTACGGATCAGGGCTGCTTCGATGGCGTCGAAGGCGCCGGCAAAGTCCAGGCCGTCGAACTCGGCGGAGTTGATCAGTTGGCCGTGCTCGCCATAGGCGTCCTGCCACTCGTTGCCGACTTCATCGCCCGCACTGGTGCGTACTACGGCCTTGACCGGCAGGTTGTACTTGTGGGCGAACTCGAAGTCGCGCTCGTCGTGGGCGGGCACAGCCATTACCGCGCCATCGCCGTAGTGCATGAGCACGTAGTTGGCGACCCAGACCGGCAGCTTCTCGCCGGTCAGCGGGTGCTCCACCAGCAGGGAAGTGGCCATGCCCTTCTTCTCCTGGGTGGCCATGTCGGCTTCGGCAACGCTGCCGGCCTTGCATTCTTCGATGAACGCCTGCAGCGCCGGGTTGCCCTGGGCAGCCTGGGTGGCCAGCGGGTGCTCGGCGGCGACGGCGACGTAGGTGGCACCCATCAGCGTGTCGGGGCGGGTGGTGAAGACCTTGAGCGTGCCGGCGTGGCCGATGCTGGCCTGGTCGTAGGGGAACTGGACTTCCATGCCGCGCGACTTGCCGATCCAGTTGCGCTGCATGGTCTTGACCTGCTCAGGCCAGCCCGGCAGTTCGTCGAGGCTTTCCAGGAGATCGTCGGCGTAGTCGGTGATGCGGAAGTAGTACATCGGGATTTCGCGCTTTTCGATCAGCGCGCCGGAACGCCAGCCGCGGCCGTCGATGACCTGCTCGTTGGCCAGTACGGTCTGGTCTGCCGGGTCCCAGTTCACGGTCCCGTTCTTGCGGTAGATGATGCCTTTCTCGAACAGGCGGGTGAACAGCCACTGCTCCCAACGGTAGTAGTCAGGCTTGCAGGTGGTCACTTCACGTGCCCAGTCGATGGCCAGGCCCAGGCTCTTGAGCTGGGTCTTCATGTACTCGATGTTTTCGTACGTCCACTTGGCCGGGGCGACGTTGTTCTTCATCGCCGCGTTTTCCGCGGGCATGCCGAAAGCGTCCCAGCCCATCGGCTGCAGCACGTTCTTGCCCAGCATGCGCTGGTAGCGGGCAATCACGTCACCGATGGTGTAGTTGCGCACGTGGCCCATGTGTAGCTTGCCGCTCGGGTACGGGAACATCGACAGGCAGTAGTAGGTGTCCTTGCCTGGCTGTTCGGTAACAGCGAACGATTGTTGCTCGTCCCAGAAGTTCTGGGCGGCGGCTTCGATATCACGGGGCGTGTATTGTTCGTGCATGGCTACTTTTTGCTGAGAGGGAAGAGACCTTGTTCCAGGCAGCGGAACCTCGCTGCGTCCGGCACTCCGGTGTCATTTAGAGTGAACGCCGTAGCATACAGCAGCGCTGCGTATCGTGGGAAACCTTCGTTGCGAATGGCCGCTGGTCGCTGCACCCGGCTGCTTTTTGCAACGACGCTAAGCTCTGGTGTGGGGGGAGATATTCTTATCTTCAATGAGGTGAACGGATGGGAGACACGCAGCTACCCGCAATCAGACCGGAGCTTTACGAGCGCCTGATCGACCGGCTTGGCCTGGCCCTCGAAAGCGCCAGGACCTCTGTACGATTGCGCGACGAGATGCCAGCCGAGCTGGAGTTGCGTGGCCTTAGCCACGCAGAGTTCGAAGTGATCAAGGCCTACCTGGAAGCTCTTCCGGAGCGCCGTAATGCTGCTGTCGGCAGTTACCCACAAGCGGAGCCGGCATCAGCCAAGATTATCTGGCTCAAGGACCAGAAGCGCGCTGCTACTGCGGCCAGACCCAGAACGCTGCGCCAGCGCTAGTCGTTCAAGGCGCCCCGCGCAGGCCAGCGCGCCACGGTCATTCATCATTCACACAGCTTGCGATCGGCACCGGCCCTACCTTGTTGACCGGTGCCGATCCTTTTAGGCTGCACGCCTGCCAAGGAGGTGTGGCCGATGCCGATTCGATTTTTCATCAAACAATGGCTGATGCCGCCGGGCATCTTGTTCCTGTTGCTGCTTGCCGCATGGTGGTGGCGTGCGCGCCGGCCACGGCTGGCGGCGCTGTGTTTTGGCGTGGGGCTGGGTGGCTTGTGGTTGCTGAGCTTGCCGCTGGTGGTGCAGGAAACGGCCCGGGTGCTGGAGACCGAGCCGCCTCTGGCCGTCAGCGACTGGGCCAGGCTGGCCAGCCGGGCAGATGCCATTGTGGTGCTGGGCGCGGGGCGCGAACGGGGTGACCCCGCGTGGGGCGGTGGTGACCAGCCTACCGCCACGGCGCTGGAGCGCATGCGCTTTGCCGCGCGGCTGGCCAAGGCTTCGGGTTTGCCGCTGCTGACCAGTGGCGGGCTGCACTACGGCACGCCGCCAAGCGAGGCGCAGTTGATGGCCGATCGCCTGCGTGAGGATTTCGCGGTCGAGGTGAGGTGGCGCGAAGAGGCCAGCCGCACGACCTGGGAGAACGCCCAGTTGTCGGCCAAGGTCCTACAGCCGCTGGGGATTCGCCGTGTGGTGGTGGTCACCCAAGCCTGGCACATGCAGCGTTCGCGCTGGAGCTTCGAACAGGCGGGGTTCGAGGTGGTGCCGGCGCCGGTGGGGTTCCTAGGGCGCGAGCATGCGCGGCCGTTCGGCGGGTTGCTGCCGGAAAGCCGAGCGATGTGGCAGAGCGGGCAGTTGCTCAATGAGGTGGTGGGGCTGGTGGGGTACCGGGTGTTCTATTGAATTCAGGTTTGCGCGGTTCCTTGTAGGAGCGGCCTTGTGTCGCGATGGGCTGCGCAGCAGCCCCGGATCTCAGCTCTATCTCAAGATTGCCGGGGCTGCTTTGCAGCCCATCGCGACGCAAGGCCGCTCCTACAGGGACCGCGTAATGCCAGTTAGACGGTCTTGGCTATGCGCCCGGCCAGCAATGCCCAGCCCAGCAGCAGCACGCAGACAATCGCCAGCGGCCACGAACGCCATTGCAGGTAAGGCGTGAGCTGCTGCATCGGCACCACTTCGCCATACATTACCGCCTGCTGGAATTGTGGTACCTGCGTGGTGATACGGCCGAACGGATCGATCAGCGCGGTCACACCATTGTTGGTGGCGCGGATCATCCAGCGGCCGGCTTCCAACGCACGCATCTGTGCCATCTGCAAGTGCTGTAGCGGGCCGATCGAGGTGCCGAACCAGGTGTCGTTGCTGATGGTCAGCAGCAGGTCGCTACGCGCCGCCAGCCCCGCAGCGAATTCCGGGTAGACCACTTCGTAGCAGATGTACGGGGCAATCTGGTAACCCTTGGCCTGCAGCAGTGGCTGGTCTTCCGGGCCGCGGGCAAAGTCCGACATGGGCAGGTTGAAGAACTCGATGGCGCCACGCAGCATGTCCTGCAGCGGCACATACTCGCCAAACGGCACCAGTTTCTGCTTGAGGTAGGTGCCATCGCCTTCGCCGGCCACCGTGATACCGTTGTAGTAGCGGCGCTGGTGGTGCACCTCTTCGCGTACCGGTACCCCGGTGATCAGCGCCGAATGCCGCTCGGCGGCAAAGCGGCCCATCACATCAATGTAGCCCTGGGCCTGGTCCTTGAGCACCGGTACCGCGGTTTCGGGCCACACCAGCAGGTCCACTGGCTTGGAACTGAAGCTCAGGTCACGGTACAGCGCCAGTTGTGCATCGATGTGCGCCGGGTCCCATTTCAGCTCCTGTTCGACGTTGCCCTGAATGGCCGCCACTTTCAGCGGGTCGCCAGCCGGCTTCGTCCAGGCATGGCCTTTGAGTGCCAGGCCCAGGGCCCAGGGCGCCAGCAACAGCACCGCGGCAATGGCCAGGAACGCAGGGCGCGCGCGCAGGCGGTGCAGGTTGCACAGCAGGGCGGCAGTGAGGGCCAGGGCGAAGGAAACCAGCCATACACCACCCAGCGGGGCAAGGCCTGCCAACGGCCCGTCGAGCTGGCTGTAACCGGCGTAGAGCCAGGGAAAACCGGTCAGGAACCAGCCGCGGAAAGCTTCCTGCAGCAGCCACAGGGCGGCGAAACACAAGGCGTCGGCCAGCGGCGCTTCGTTGCGCCGCAACCAGCGTGCCCACAACCAGGTGGGCAGGGCGAAGAACCACGCCAGGGCGGCAAAAAATGCCAACAACAGCACGATCGCCAGCAATGGCGAAGCGCCGCCGTAGGTGGTCATGCTGACGTAGATCCACCAGGTGCCCGCGCCGTACAGGCCAAACCCGAACCACCAGCCACGCCACATGGCCTGGCGCGGGCTGAGCTCGCGCAGGCCCAGGTAGAGCAGGGCGATCGATAGCAAAGCCAGCGGCCAGATATCGAACGGTGCCAGGGCCAGGAGGGTGGATGCGCCGGCCGCCAGGGCCAGCAGGTTACCGGGCCAGCCGGGGCGGGTGATCCAACGCATGTTTGTCCTTAACGGTTGATCGGGGTCAGGCGCAGCAAGTGTATCCGCCGGCTGTCGGCGTTGAGAATACGGAACTTGTAGGCACCGATCTCGGTGGTTTCGTTACGCTTGGGCAGGTGGCCAAAGGCACTCATCACCAGGCCGCCGACGGTGTCGAACTCGTCATCGGAGAACTCGCTGTCGAAGAACTCGTTGAAGTTCTCGATCGGGGTCAGCGCCTTGACCAGGAAGTCACCGCTGGGCAGCGGCTTGATGTAGCTGTCTTCCTCGACATCGTGCTCGTCCTCGATATCGCCAACGATCTGCTCCAGCACATCCTCGATGGTGACCAGGCCGGCCACGCCGCCGTATTCGTCGATGACCACGGCCATGTGGTTGTGGTTGGCACGGAACTCGCGCAACAGCACGTTGAGGCGCTTGGACTCGGGCACGAAGGTGGCCGGGCGCAGCAGGTCCTTGATATTGAAGCTGTCGCCGTTCTCTTTGAGGATGAGCGGCAGCAGGTCCTTGGCGAGCAGGATCCCGAGCACATCGTCGTGGCTTTCGCCGATCACCGGGTAGCGCGAGTGCGCGGCGTCGATCACCGCCGGCAGGAATTCGCGCGGCGACTGGCTGGCCTTGATGCTGATCATCTGCGAGCGCGGGACCATGATGTCGCGCACCTGCAGGTCGGCGACCTGGATGGCGCCTTCGACAATGGTCAGCGCCTCGCTGTCCAGCAGTTTGTTCTGATGGGCTTCGCGCAGCAGCTCCAGCAGCTCCTGGCGGTTTTTCGGCTCATGGGCAAAAGCCTGGGTCAGTTTACCCAGCCAGGACTTCTGCCCGTTGCTCGATCGATCTTCGCTCATGGCGGTTCTCGTGATCCTTCGTGTATCAGTGTGTGAGGGTGTCGGTTTCATCATCGGCATACGGGTCGGGGTGACCCAGTTCTGCCAGCAATTCTCGTTCCAGGCCTTCCATTTCCTCGGCTTCCTCATCTTCGATGTGGTCGTAGCCAAGCAGATGCAGGCAACCGTGAATGACCAGGTGGGCCCAATGCGCGTCTAGCGACTTGCCTTGCTCGCTTGCTTCGCGCTCGACCACCGCCACGCAGATGACCAGGTCGCCCAGTAGCGGGATATCGAGCAGGTCATCGGGTACATCGGCAGGGAACGACAGCACGTTGGTCGCGTAGTCCTTGTGCCGGTAGGTGTGGTTCAGCTCACGGCCTTCGGCTTCGTCGACCAGGCGAATGGTCATTTCCGAGTCGGCGCTGCGCTGGCGCAAGGCCAGCTCACACCAACGGCGGAAGTCATCGTCGCCCGGGGCAGCGGCATCGGTGGCCCGTTGAATGTCGAGTTCAAGCATCTTTGCCGGGTGCCTCAGGCTTGGCCTGGCGGGCATCGAAGCGGTCATAGGCCTCGACGATACGCTGCACCAGTGGATGACGAACCACGTCTTTGGGCTGGAAGTGGGTGAAACTGATACCCGGCACGTCCCGCAATACTTCGATGACGTGTGCCAGGCCCGACTTGGTGCCACGGGGCAGGTCGACCTGGGTGATGTCGCCGGTGATCACCGCGGTAGAGCCGAAGCCAATACGGGTCAGGAACATCTTCATCTGCTCGAGCGTGGTGTTCTGGCTTTCGTCGAGGATGATGAAGCTGTTGTTCAGGGTGCGGCCGCGCATGTACGCCAGCGGGGCGATCTCGATGACCTGGCGCTCGATCAGCTTGGCCACGTGCTCGAAGCCGAGCATTTCGTACAAAGCGTCATACAGCGGGCGCAGGTACGGGTCGATCTTCTGCGCCAGGTCGCCAGGCAGGAAGCCGAGCTTTTCGCCTGCCTCGACCGCCGGGCGTACCAGCAGGATGCGGCGCACCTGCTCGCGCTCTAGTGCATCCACCGCGCAGGCCACTGCCAGGTACGTCTTGCCGGTACCGGCCGGGCCGATGCCGAAGTTGATGTCGTTGGCGAGGATTTCCTTGACGTAGCGCTGTTGGTTCAGACCACGCGGGCGGATATTGCCCTTGCGGGTGCGCAGCGACACGCTGACTTCGTTGACGGCCGGGTTGTCGATGTGCTCGACGGCCGACTCCTGCAGGTACAGGTGCACGGTTTCCGGCGACAGGTCAGTGGCCTTGGTCTCACGGTAGAGACGGCGCAGCAGCTGTTCAGCAGCAGAGGTTGTCTTGGGTTCGCCGATCAGTTCGAACTGATTGCCACGGTTGCGGATTTCGATGGCCAGGCGCTGTTCGATCAGGCGCAGGTGCTCGTCGAACTGGCCGCACAAGTTGGCGAAACGGTTGGCCTCGAAAGGTTCGAGGATGAAACGATGGGGTTCTATGGGTGCGTTCAAGGTCGTTTTTAGCCGCTCGACGGCAATGGAGTTGAACTCAAGAATAACCCTTGAATGGCAGTGGCGAAAGCACTGAAACGATCAAGGGTATGTTCGCCCTGCACCGGGCGCGTGTACCCATGCTGGCGTACTGGCGGTCAGGGCAATGGCGAGAACGGCGTGCGCCCTTCGGCGTTCTGCAGTTCCAGCAGGTATTTGCGGAAAATCTGGCCGAGCACCTGGGTGGCATGCTCCAGGTCGTCGCGAGGCATTTGCTCGGTCACTTCGTCGGCCATGTCCAGCGCGTCTTCGGCACCGTTGACCGCGGCCATTTTCAGCAGGATATAGGCTTGCACATTGTTGGCCTTGACCCCTTCGCCATGGAAGAACATGGCCCCCAGGCGATACTGGGCATCGGCCTGGCCTTGCAGCGAGGCTTTCTGGAACCAGTCCAGGGCTTTGTTGAGGTTCTTGGGGGTTTGCGTGTAGTAGTACTCGCCCAGTTCGAACTGCGCCTGGGCGTCCCCCGCGCTCGCCGTCTGCTCGCAGGCCTTGAGGGCGTTTGCCAGGTCTTCAGGCTGAACGTTCAAGGTGCAGCGCCCCGCTGCCGGAATGAGCAACGAGTTACCGCCCTCCGCCAGGGCCAGCAGGGGCTGAAGAAGCAACAGGCAGCCCAGGGTCAGGGCGCGGCCGGTGCGGTTCATGGGGATCGACTTACCTCTGCAAAGCTGCGGCCAATGTCTCTGGTGGCACATTATGGGATAAGCAGCGCCAACCTTACAAAGTTTTACTCGAATTTCTGCTTGGTGGGTGAAGTCAGCTGATTGTGCATGAATGATTGTTGCCTGGACCGGCCTCTTCGCGGGGTAAACCTGCCAAGAGGCCGGTACAGGCAAAGCGTCACTTCAGGGCAGCAAAAGCCTTCTCAGCCGCATCCAGGGTGATCTGCAACTCCTTGTCGCCATGGGCGATGGAGGTGAAGCCCGCCTCGAACGCGCTCGGTGCCAGGTACACGCCACCGTCGAGCATCAGGTGGAAGAAGCGCTTGAAGCGCTCGGCGTCGCTGGCCATCACGTCATCGAAGGTGACGATATCGTCGGCACCGCTGAAGTACAGGCCGAACATGGCACCGGCCTGGGTGGTGACGAACGGCACCCCGGCGGCATCGGCGCGCTGTTGCAGGCCGTCGAGCATGCGGCTGGTGTAGTCGGTCAGCTCGGCGTGGAAGCCGGGGCGGCTGATCAGCTTCAGGGTGGTCAGGCCGGCGGCCATGGCCAGCGGGTTACCCGACAGGGTGCCGGCCTGGTAGACCGGGCCTAGCGGGGCGATGCAGCCCATGATTTCACGCTTGCCGCCGAAGCAGCCGACCGGCATGCCGCCGCCGACGATCTTGCCGAAGGTGGACAGGTCCGGGGTGATGCCGTAGTGGCCCTGGGCGCCACCCAGGGAAACGCGGAAGCCAGTCATCACTTCGTCGAAGATCAGTACCACGCCATGCTTGTCGCACTGCTCGCGCAGCCCTTCGAGGAAGCCCGGGGCCGGTGGCACGCAGTTCATGTTGCCGGCCACTGGCTCGACAATGATGCAGGCCACGGTCTGGCCAACTTCGGCCAGGGTCTTCTCGACGGCAGCGATGTCGTTGAACGGCAGGGTCAGGGTGTGCTTGGCGAAGTCGGCTGGCACGCCGGCCGAGCTGGGTACGCCCTGGGTCAGCAGGCCGGAGCCGGCTTTTACCAGCAGGCTGTCCGAGTGGCCGTGGTAGCAGCCTTCGAACTTGATGATGGCATCGCGGCCGGTGTAGCCACGGGCCAGGCGGATGGCGCTCATGGTGGCTTCGGTGCCCGAGCTGACCATGCGCACCATTTCCATCGACGGCACGATCGAGCAGACCAGGTCGGCCATTTCGGTTTCCATGGCCGTTGGCGCACCGTAGGACAGCCCGTGCTGCAGCTGCCTGCGCACCGACTCCAGCACCTCGGGGTGGCCATGGCCGAGGATCATCGGGCCCCAGGAGCCGACATAATCGACATAGCGCTTGTCGTCCTCGTCAACGACGTAGGCGCCCTCGGCATGCTTGAAGAACAGCGGCGTACCGCCAACGCTCTTGAAAGCGCGGACCGGCGAGTTGACGCCGCCGGGGATGTGCTTCTGGGCTTGGGCGAACAGGGCTTCGGAACGGGACATGGGAATCTCTCGAATCAGGATGCGAACAAGGCGTTGAAGGCGCGGGCGCGGCGGGTAACTTCCTGCGCGCTGTCGGCACCGAACAGGCCGTGGATCACCGCCAGCAGGTCGGCGCCATGGGCGACCAGCGGGGCGGCGTTGTCGAGGGTAATGCCGCCGATCACCGCGATCGGCAGCTTTACCTGGGCGCGAGCCTGCTCCAGCAGCTCGGTACTGGCGGCAGGCGCGCCGGGCTTGGTCACGGAGTTGAAGAAGCGGCCGAAGGCCACGTAGCTGGCACCTTCCTTGGCGGCCTGGGCGGCCAGCGCGAGGCTGGCGTGGCAGGTGGAACCGATGATCGCCTGGCGGCCGAGCAGGGCCCGGGCCGGGGTCAGCGGGCCGTCGGTCTGGCCAAGGTGCACGCCGACGCCCAGGCGCGCGGCCAGTTCGGCGTCGTCGTTGATCAGCAGCTGGGTGCCATAGCGCTCGCACAGCTTCATCAGCGCTTCGGCTTCACGCAGCCGGCGCGCTGCGTCGTCGCTTTTGTCGCGGTACTGCAGCAGGCACACGCCGCCTTCCAGCGCCGCTTCGACATAAGACAGGAAACGGCCGGCAAGCAGTTGACTGTCGGTAATGGCATACAGACCACGTAGCTTCATTGAAAGCCTCGCTTCAAGCGCAGAAGTCCAGGGGCAGGCGGCGCGGCACGTACTGGCCTTTGCCCAGCTGCTCGGCGTCACGCAGGGTGCGCCAGGTGTAGTCAAGGGCGCTGCGTACGGCGCTTTCCAGCTGCTCGCCCAGGGCCAGGCGGCCGGCCAGGGCGCTGGCCAGGGTGCACCCAGAGCCGTGGTAGCTGCCTGGCAGGCGCTGGCAGGTCCACGTGTATTGCTGGCCGTTCTGGGTGTACAGGCGGTTGTGGATTTCGTCTTCGTCGCCGTGCCCGCCGGTAATCAGCAGGTGCTTGCAGAACGGCAAGAGTTTCTCGGCACACGCATCGGCGCTGCCCTCGGGCAGTTCGGCGAGAATGCGCGCCTCAGGCAGGTTCGGCGTGGCGATGGTCGCCAGCGGCAGCAGGCGTTCGCGCAGGGCATAGCCTACTTCATCCTTGCCCAGGCGGCCGCCGCCGCCGGCGCGCAGCACCGGGTCGCAGACCAGCGGCAGGTGCGGGTGTGCGGCCAGCAGCTCGGCGACGGTGTCGACCATGTCGATCGAGCCAAGCATGCCGAGCTTGACCGCGGCAACCGTGGAGTCGGCCAGTACGGCGTTAGCCTGGGCCAGCACCCACTCGCGGTCGAGTACCCGGAAGTCGGAAACATTGACGGTATCCTGCACGGTCAGGGCAGTCACGGCGGGTGCAGCGTGACAGCCTTGGGCGAGCAGGGCTTCGATATCTGCCTGCAGGCCGGCGCCGCCACTTGGGTCGTGGCCGGAGAGACAGAGGACAACGGGGCGGGAGCTGTAGGTATTCATGGTCGGCGAGCTTACCACCAAACCTGTTTGGGAGAATCGTCCGACAAACCAGATTTACTGATCGAATGGTCAGCTTATGGCTTGGATATCCCCTCAAACTATTGATTTAGAGGCCTTTGTTCGCGTTTTGGTATGGCCGATTGCCAGCGCTTACAGCTATGCTAGAGTGCTTGGATAACTCGATAAACGGACTCTGCTGGATCACGTCGTCTCAAACGGATGGGAGGCAACCCCGACGCGACTGCACAGACCAGGCTGGGGCTGTATGCGCTATTTGCTGATTGTGCTTCTGGGGGTGCTGCCCGTGCTGGCCGGCGCAGTCGATTTCGACGGGGCTACCCGGCACCTACCGCTGGGCAAGGTCATGCAGGTTTATGAAGACCCTGATGGCAGTAGCAGCATCGCCCAAGTCAGCGCCCCTGACTTTGCCAGATACTTCCGGCCACACCCAGACGAGGTGCTGAACGCCGGTTATTCCACTTCGGTGTTCTGGCTCAAGGTCGAGTTGCGCCCGGTTGCGGCGCCCGGTGCTGCGCCCCGGCAGTGGCTGCTGGAACTGGCCTACCCGCCCCTGGATCATCTGGAGCTGTACCTGGCCGATGGCAATGGTGGTTACCGCCTAGCCCAGCGCACCGGCGATGCCTTACCCTACGACAGCCGGCAGGTGCGCCAGAGCAATTATCTGTTCGAGCTGCAGCTACCGCCCGGCCAGGTGACTACCGCTTACCTGCGGCTGCATAGCCAGGGCTCGGTGCAGGCGCCGCTGGCGCTATGGGCACCCGAGGCCTATATCGAGGCGCAACCGACCCGCCTGTATGTGCTGGGCATGATTTATGGCGTGCTGCTGGTGATGCTGGTGTACAACCTGTTCATCTACCTCAGCGTGCGCGACGTCAGCTACCTCTACTACATCCTCTATATCGCCTCGTTCGGCCTTTACCAGGTGTCGGTGAATGGCGCCGGTGTAGCCTACTTCTGGCCGGACAGCCCATGGTGGGCGAATGCTGCGACACCGCTGAGCATCGGTGCTGCCGCACTGTTCGCCTGCCAGTTCGCCCGCCACTTCCTGCAGCTTGGCAGTATCAGCCGGGGCTTCGATCGGCTGTTGCAACTGTTGATGCTGGGGGGCGTGGTGGTCATGGTGCTGGCCGTGAGCATGGCCTACGGGGTGGCCCTGCGCGTGGCCACCCTGTTGGCGCTGCTGTTCACCGTCAGCGTGTTCAGCGCCGGGCTGTATGCCTGGTGGCGGGGGTTGCGCCTGGCGCGTTGGTTCATCATTGCGTGGACGGCGTTCCTGCTTGGTGGCCTGGTCAATACCCTGATGGTGCTGGGCTACCTGCCGAACCTGTTCATCACCATGTATGCCAGCCAGCTGGGTTCGGCATTGGAGGTGGCACTGCTGTCGCTGGCGCTGGCCGACCGCATCAACATCCTGCGCGAGCAGCAGGCGCAGGCCTTGCGTGAAACCGGCCGTACGCTGGAACAACTGAACGTGCAACTGGCCAGGAGCAACCGGTTGAAAGATGAATTTCTGGCCAGTGTGACCCATGAACTGCGCACGCCGATGAACGGGGTGATTGGCTCGCTGGAGTTGATGCATACCTTGCCGATGGAAGGCGAGATGGCCCAGTACCACCGTACAGCGGTCGGTTCGGCGCAAGGCATGATGGACATGGTCGATGCCATTCTTACGCTGTCCGAGCTGCAAGCGGGGCGCCTGCGGGCGCAGCCGGCGCCGTTCAGCCTGCGTACCTTGTTGCAGAGCCTGCGCGCAGGTTACGCCGGCCAGGCATTGGCCAAGGGCCTGTACCTGAGCCTGGATATCCCGGCCGATTTGCCGGATGGGTTACTGGGTGACGGGCCCAAGCTAGCGCGTTGCCTGGGGTGCCTGGTGGATAACGGGTTGAAGTTCACCCATCAGGGCGGTGTGGTGATCCAGGTGCGCGGGCGCCGGGTGGGGCCGGATGACATGGCGCTGACCTTCACTGTCAGCGACAGCGGTATCGGCTTCGATGACCTGGACCAGGCGACGTTGTATCAGCGGTTCTTCCAGGTAGATGGCTCGATGACCCGGCGCTATGGCGGGTTGGGGATCGGGTTGTCGATCTGCCGGCAGATGGGCGAGTTGCTGGGTGCGCGGTTGGCGCATGAGTCGACGCGCGGGTTGGGGAGCCGGTTTGAGTTGAGTTTGAATATGGCGGTTTCGCAGGGGCAGGTGCCGGTGGGGATCTTGCAGAAGCGTCGTTCGGTTTGAGGGGGGTGGGGGGCTGGAGGGTGTTCGCCGAGATATTTT